>CALEZA010000036.1 GCA_937927965.1 uncultured Candidatus Planktophila sp. | reverse complement strand
AGAGCACCTGCCTTCTAAGCAGGTTGTCGCTGGTTCGATTCCAGCCAGGCGCGCAAATAGAGAACGGCCAGGCACATTCACAGTGCCTGGCCGTTCCTCTTTTGAGGATTAACTTAAGTGAAGCGATTAACCGATCTTTGCAACTTGTGCAAGTGACTTCTTAAGGAGGTCACCATCGATTACTGAAAAGCCAAGTGCCTCTCCAGCTGACTTTGAACATGCTGGTGAGAGGATGAACTTAGCGAACTCAGTAACTGCAGCTGCTGTTGTCTTATCTGGATACTTTGTATCAGCCAAGAGGTAAGAGACGATACCGAGTGGGTATGCACCCTTCTCCTTAGTTGCGTAGTCATATGTCAACCAACCATTTGCATCCTGTGAAGCTGAAGCAAGGAATGCACCAACGCCAACTGAATCTGGTGCAACAGAGGAACCTGCTGGGTTGATCAAGTTTGCAACCTGAAGCTTATTCGCCTTTGCGTAGTTCACTTCAGCGTATGTGATTGAGTAAGGAGTCTTGCCTGCAAGCTGTGAAACACCTGTTGAAGATGCTGCGCCAACGATACGACCAAGGTTTGCAGCATCATTGATGTTGCCTGGGAATCCTGCTGAGAAGACTTTGTTCTTAGCCTTTGTCCACACAGATGGAGCTGACTTGTTCAAGTAGTTTGTGAAGTTCTCAGTTGTTCCTGATGAATCTGAACGGTAGACAACCTGGATCTTCTTATTTGGAAGGATGTATGTGCTTGTGAGCTTGCGTGTGCTGAGAACGATTGGATCGCCTTTTGCATCCTTCTTGAGTGTTCCATCAGCATTCTTGCGGTAGGTAACTGTTGTGGTTGTGCGGTTGTTATCTGCAACGATTGCTGGGTCATTCCACATTGTGATTTCACCAGCGAAGATCTTTGCAACTGTTTCAGCTGAGAGCTGGAGTGTCTTCTTATTTGGAACATTGTGAAGAATTGCAATTGGTGCTGCTACGAGTGGAACATGGATCAATGAGGCACGCTTTGTTGAAGCTGTGTAGGCACCATCTGAGAACCAGAAGTCACCGATTGACTTATCTGAGTTTGCCTGACCTGTTCCTGATGATGAAGAAGCGTATGTGTAAGTATGTGAAGTAGCTGATGCAAATGGAGCCTTGCAAGCCTCGATCAAAAGCGCTGGGAAGGATGCGCCTGAACCCTGGAGGTTAGCTGCATGTGCAGGTGTTGTTGCTACCAAGCCGAACGCGAGTGCAATTGATGCTACTTTCGCGAGCTTTGAAACTCTCATGTATTTCCCCTTATTAGAATTGGATATTCTTTCAAGGGATAAGTTAGGCAGCAGCGGTAAATCTGAGCACCTTTTGAGGCAAACTCCACCTGACAGTTAGGTGAACAATTGGTAGACGAAACGACTTAGCCGAAACGCCCAGTCACATAATCTTCAGTGCGCTTATCCTTTGGACGAGCGAAGATTTCAGCAGTCGGTGCAACTTCCACCATCTGGCCAGGTCCCCCATCAGAGAGGAAGAAGGCTGTGTAGTCAGAGACTCGCGCAGCCTGCTGCATATTGTGTGTGACGATAACAATGGTCATAGTTTCAGAGAGCTGGCGAATCGTCTCTTCAATGCGCAGAGTTGATCCTGGATCAAGGGCAGAACATGGCTCATCCATCAAGAGAACTTGAGGCTTCACAGCTAATGCGCGAGCAATGCAGAGTCTCTGCTGCTGCCCACCTGAAAGTGATCCACCGTGTGCACCTAGGCGATCCTTCACTTCTTTCCAGAGACCAGCACGCTCTAAACACTCTTCAAGGAGATCATCCTTATTATCAACTTTGAGCTGTGCAAGCTTGAGTCCTGAGAGCACATTCTCACCGATTGTCATAGATGGGAATGGGTTTGGCTTCTGAAAGACCATACCAATCTGAAGACGAATCTTTGTGACATCTGTGCCAGGGGCATAGACATCCTTGCCATCGAGTAGCACCTCTCCTGCCATTGCAGCAGATGGAATGAACTCATGCATGCGGTTGAGTGTGCGAATAAATGTTGACTTACCGCATCCTGATGGACCGATAAGAGCGGTCACAGTTCCTGGTGCAAAGTCGAGGGAGATGTTCTCTAGCGCATGGTGCTTACCAAACCATGCGTGAATACCGCGAGCCTCAAGACCTGTGCCGAGTGCGCGAGTTCCTGGAACTCGTGGCGCCATTGAGTTAGCCACATCGGAGAGTGAAGTCATCGTGAGACCTTTCTAGTACCTAAGTAACGAGCTGTTGTGAAGAGAATAAGAATGAGCACTACAAGAACTAATAGACCTGCCCATGCACGAGTAATTGCCTCTGGAGATCCTGCATTAAAGGATTTCCAGATGTAGTAAGGAAGAGATCCCATAGGTCCGTTAAAGGCGTTTGGATTGACCTTGTCGCCGCCACCTGTGAGAAGAAGTAGTGGCGCTGTCTCACCTGCAATGCGAGCCACACCAAGAATCATCGCTGTGATTAGGCCGCTTCGAGCTGCTGGGAGAACGATCATCGCCACCGTGCGCCATTGAGTTCCACCGAGAGCAGTTCCTGCCTCGCGCAGATCTTGTGGAATCAAATTCAGCACTTCTTCAGATGTGCGGGCAACAGTTGGAATCATCAGGATAGTCAGAGCGAGTGCTCCCATAAATCCCGAATACCCCTTAGTGATGGGATAGAGAACAGCAGAAAGAATAAACAAGCCAGCAACAATTGAAGGAACACCTGACATTGCCTGCACCAAGAATTTAATTGGCTTGGTGAACTTTCCACGAATCTCAGTGAGGTATAGAGCTGTGAGAATGCCCAGTGGCACAGACATCACCAAAGAGAGTGCAACAAGGGTGAGAGTTCCAGTGACTGCGTGCAGAATTCCACCATTGGTCAATGGATCTGTTGGTGTTGCCATCGACATATCTTGCGTGAAGAGATTG
The DNA here is from genome assembly GCA_937927965.1 of uncultured Candidatus Planktophila sp. Taxonomy (GTDB): domain Bacteria; phylum Actinomycetota; class Actinomycetes; order Nanopelagicales; family Nanopelagicaceae; genus Planktophila. The sequence continues at coordinate 3,946 of CALEZA010000036.1, read as the reverse complement.
AGTTGGATTCCCTTATAGCCCTTGCTGATAACCGTTGCCAAGATACTTGCAATCGGCATCACAGTCAGAAGTGCTCCAAGACCAACAAGAGTTTTCAGAGCTGCATCCTTTGCTGCAGGTAATCCATAGCGAAGAAGACCACTTACCCCATTTGCGATAGTGAGGATGATAAAGAATGTGAAGAAGTATGCGAGTTTTCCTTTGAGAGCTGTAGCTTCAACGATTGCAAATGAGGCAGCTAGTGCTCCGACAAAGATCAATCCATCACGGAAGCGATCTCGAGGTGATGCCACCCATGGCTTTGTTGGCTTGACGCTGCTCATCGCCCTGACTTTCCAGTCTTCTTCACAATCACATCTGCAATTGCATTGACTCCAAGTGTGAGGATAAAGAGAACAAGACCTGCTGCCATCAGAGCCTTAATCTCATATGGGCTTGCATCGCCAAACTTCAAGATAATCAGAGATGCCACATTGCCGCCAACACCCAGCAACACATGCCAGTTGATCTGGAAGACGATGTTAAGGACTGTAAAGACTGCAACAGTCTCACCCATAGCGCGGCCTAATCCAAGCATTGCGCCACCAATAACACCACTTCGACCATATGGAAGAACTACAGCTTTAATCATTCCCCAGCGTGTTGCACCGAGGGCATATGCAGCTTGAATACGATCAAGTGGAGTCTGTGAGAAGACCTCACGAGATACTGAAGTAATAATCGGAATAATCATGATTGCAAGGACAACGCCTGCAACAAATGGGGAGCGCGTGACTACATACGGAGCTAAATCAAAGAGCGGAATAAAACCAAGGTAGTGATGAATCAACTTGGCCCAATACTCAGCGCTCGGCATCAATACTAAGAAGCCCCAGATACCAAAGAGGATTGATGGGAACGCAGCCATCATGTCAACGACTGCAATCAAAATTCTCTTCAGCCACTGTGGTGAGTAAAAGTTAAGAAAGAGTGCAGATGCAATCGAGATGGGAAGAGCGATTGTCACTGCGATAATCGCACAGAGGATTGTTCCCACCAACATTGCAGCAAGACCAAATTGGCTCTCAACAACATTGCCTGCATCATCTGTTGTGATTGACCAATCTGATGAAGTAATAAATCCAAATCCTTCTTGGCGAAGAACTTCAAAGCCGCGATAACCCAAGAAGATGGTGATCAAACTCAAGATAGCTAGAGATGAAAGTCCGCCTACCGTGACAACGCGCCTGAAGATGCGGTCAGATTTGCGAGGCTCGGTCGTGATTTCACGAGGAGCTGGAATGACGGACATGCCCCGCATCTTTCACTGTTCTGCGTGAAAATGAAGAGATAGTTGGTTAACGGAAGGTGAACGGGGACTGAAATGTCTTCCCACCCATTACCCTTACGCCCATGGCTCCTGAACTCCCCCACCTCGTCTGGATTGACTGCGAAATGACAGGTTTGAACCTGGCTACCGATGCCCTAGTGGAGATTGCCGTCCTTGTGACCGACTCTGAGCTCAATGTGATTGGTGAGGGCGTGGATCTTGTAATCCACGCGACTGAGGGGCAGTTAGAAGGGATGAATGACTTTGTTCGTCAGATGCATACCGACTCAGGGCTCATCACTGAGATCCCTCATGGCACCACTATTGAGAAGGCTCAGAGCCAGATCCTGGAATATCTGGAATCTGCAGGAGTTGTTGCTGGCAAGTCTCCCCTTGCAGGAAATTCAGTCAGCGTCGATCGCGGCTTTATCGCCCGTGATATGAAAGATCTCGCCGACTTCCTTCACTATCGCACCATCGATGTCTCCACCATTAAAGAGCTCACACGACGCTGGTATCCCAAGAGTTACTTTGCTGCCCCTGAAAAGACTGGCAATCACAGAGCGTTGGGAGATATCAAGGACTCCATCGCTGAATTGGCCTACTACCGCAGCGCAGTATTTACTGGCCCAAGCGCATAAATACCTCTCTGATTAACCAATTTATCGAAATGGCCATGCGGCGGGTAAAGTAGCGCCCTGCACAGCACATGGTGGGCGTAGCTCAGCTGGTAGAGCACTCGGTTGTGGTCCGAGATGTCGCGGGTTCGAGCCCCGTCGTTCACCCCAAGTATTACCCTTGCACCATTAATGGGAAGGATCATCCATGATCTTCGATGTCGTTGTTGAAATTCCAGCAGGCTCTCGCAATAAGTATGAGATCAACCATGAGACCCATGAGGTCCGCCTTGATCGCATGCTCTTCACCGCAACTCGCTTCCCCCATGACTATGGCTTTGTGAAGAACACCCTCTCACTCGATGGAGATCCACTCGATGCTCTCGTCATGCTCGATGAGCCAACTTTCCCAGGTTGTGTGGTCTCAGCTCGCGCTGTGGCGATGCTTCGCATGACAGATGAGAAGGGCGGAGATGACAAACTTCTCTGCGTTGCAGCAGGAGATATTCGCAAATCTGGAATCAAAGATATTGGCGATCTACCCGTCTATGAGCTCGATGAAATCAAGCACTTCTTTGAGGTCTATAAGACTCTTGAGCCAGGCAAGGAAGTAATTGGCGGAGATTGGGTCGGCCACGATGCAGCTGAAGCTGAAATCCAGGCTTCATACGATCGCTATCAGGCAACTAAGTAAGAAGTAAGTAAGCGGCACGAAGTACTTTCTAATAAGTTACGGAGAAACTTATGGATTTAGTAAACACCGGTGATACTGCCTGGGTATTGGCCAGCGGCGCTCTCGTTCTCTTTATGACACCAGCCCTGGCTATCTTCTACGGCGGCATGGTGCGAGCCAAATCAGCTCTGAACATGATGATGATGTCATTTACCGCAATGGGAATCACCACCATTATCTGGGTTCTCTATGGTTACTCACTTGCATTCGGCACATCACAGAACGGCCTTATTGGTGGCCTTGATCATCTTGGATTAAGTGGCACACTCGATCAAGTCGTGGGCGCCGAAGGCCACCAGATTCCCACTCTTGCATTTGCAATGTTCCAACTCACCTTCGCCATCATCACAGTGGCACTTCTCTCTGGCGCAATTGCAGATCGCGCCAAGTTTGGTTCATGGGCAATCTTTGTTGGCGTGTGGATCACACTCGTTTATCTTCCAATCTGCCACTGGGCTTTTGCTGCTCAAGGAGGCAACGGTGGATGGATTATCGATAAGTTAAAGGCCTTGGATTTTGCAGGCGGACTTGTCGTTGAGATCAACTCAGGCGCTGCTGCTCTAGCACTGGCGCTAGTTCTTGGAAAGCGCGATGGATTTAAGAAAGATCCAATGCGCCCACACAATATGCCACTCGTACTTCTTGGAGCAGGCATGCTCTGGTTTGGCTGGTTCGGTTTTAACGCAGGTTCTGCTCTCTCTGCAGGTCACCTTGCCGCCACGGCGATGATCAACACACAGATTGCAACAGCTGCAGCTGCCATGTCTTGGATTGCATTTGAAAAGTATCGTGATGGAAAGGCAACAACTCTTGGTGTTGCATCAGGAGCTGTTGCAGGAGCTGTGGCAATCACACCTGCATGCGGATATCTCAATCCTCTAGGTGCACTTGTACTAGGTCTCATTGCTGGTGTTGTCTCAGCATGGGCTGTGACTCGCAAATATAAGTTTGGTTATGACGACTCACTCGATGTGGTTGGCGTGCACGGTGTGGGTGGAATCTTGGGAATGATTGCAATCGGACTCTTTGCCACTATCACCGCAAATGCTGCAGGCGCAGATGGGCTCTTCTTTAATGGAGGAACAACCCAACTTAATCGCCAACTGATTGCAATTGTGGTTGTGGCAGCGTTCTCTTTTGCAGCAACATGGCTTATCGCAACAGTGATCCAAAAGACTATTGGTTTCCGCTCATTCCGAGATGATGAGCTCAATGGCCTCGACACCACTTATCACGCAGAATCTGCATACGACATCACAGGAAATTCCAATCGCTACTAAGCGAGAT
>CALEZA010000035.1 GCA_937927965.1 uncultured Candidatus Planktophila sp. | reverse complement strand
GGGTGGGTGTAGCAGGTGTAACCCATCTCAGCTGCTTTTGCGAGTGTTCGACGAAGAACATTGCGAGGGTCAGCAGGTGAAGGCTCACCATTAGGAAGTGTGATGTCACAGAACATGCGAGCAGCACCTGGAGCTTCTGTTCGCCAAGGAAGTATTGAGAAGGTTGCAGGATCTGGCTTTGCCAACATATCTGATTCAAATTGGCGTGCAAATCCTTCAATCGCAGATCCGTCAAAGCCGATACCTTCTTCAAATGCACCCTCAAGTTCTGCTGGTGCAATCGCAACTGATTTCAATGTGCCAAGCACATCGGTAAACCAAAGGCGAATAAATCGAATATCGCGCTCTTCGATTGTACGAAGGACGAACTCTTGCTGCTTGCTCATATTCTCTGAGGACATGGCAATATCTTGCCAAGGCGATGTTTCGCCTGTGTTACAAATTTCTAGAGTTCACGCCAGAGTGAGGTCATAGGCAAGCGGCGATCCTTACCAAAGGCGCGCTTGGAGACCTTTGTTCCAGGTGGATATTGGCGCCTCTTATATTCAGCCTTATCAACCATGGCGATGACTTGCTTCACAAGTGCAGGGTCAAAACCCATGGCAACTAGAGCGTCGTAGCCGCGATCTTCATCTACATAATTTCTGAGTACTTCATCGAGCACTTCATACTCAGGGAGGGAGTCAGAATCCTTCTGGTCAGGTCGAAGTTCAGCACTTGGCTCCTTTTCAATTGAGCGCTGCGGGATAGGTGGGACTTCGCCTGCAGCAATCGCTGCCGCATTGCGCCAGCGCGAGAGTGCCCAGACATCGACCTTATAAATATCTTTAATAGGGGCATATCCACCGACAGCATCTCCGTAGAGTGTGGAGTAGCCACAGGCAAGCTCTGACTTATTTCCTGTGGCAAGAACCAACATATTCTCTTGGTTGGAAATTGCCATCAAGGTTGTTCCTCGCACGCGAGCTTGTAGATTCTCTTCAGCAAGCCCTGTCAGCGCAATCTCATTCATATAGGCATCGACCATTGTTTCAATTCGAACTGTGCGAAGTCCTAAACCTGTGTTAGCCGCGAGTGCTTCTGCATCTTCAATGGAGTGAAGGGATGAGTACTTGCTAGGCATAGCAACACCGTGGACTCGATCTGGACCTAGAGCATCGACTGCGAGCGCAGCAACGAGGGCTGAATCAATGCCACCTGATAGCCCAATCAGAACCTTTTCAAAACCATTCTTTCCGACATAGTCACGGATGCCCACGACGATTGCGTTCCACATCTCTTCTTCATCAGATAGTCGAGGAGCAATTCCTGGTGCCATTACTCCAGTCAGTTCTGTTTCTTCCTGTGAAATCACCACATCTGGAGTGCTCGTTCTCTCAGCACATTCAACATCTACTAAGAGCATGCCGTCTTCAAATTGAGGAGCTCGCGCAATGACAGAGCCATTCTTATCAACTGCGATACTGTCGCCGTCAAAGACGAGATCATCTTGCCCACCTGTCATATTCACATACACAAGAGGGGAAGCAAGTTCTTGTGAACGCTTCTGCACGAGAGCTAAACGCACATCATCTTTATTGCGCTCATAGGGAGATCCATTGGGAACAAGAACTAGACCTGGTGTGCGAGCAGCAAGAGTTGCTGTTGCTCCGCCATCTATCCAGAGATCTTCACAGATAAGAACTCCCACATCGACTCCATGGATACGAACTACAAGGCTCTGATCCCCTGGAACAAAATTGCGATACTCATCAAAGACACCGTAGTTAGGTAGGTGGCACTTGGTATATCGAGCTTGAATCTTTCCACCTGAAATCACAGCTACTCGATTGGCTGGAGATCCATCAACGCAGTCCAGGTATCCGACAATGCTCGTCAGTTCTGCTGGCATCGCTTGTGCCAAGACCTCTATCGCCTTACGACTTGCCTCTTGAAATGAGGTGCGAAGAGCGAGATCTTCCACTGGATAGCCAGTCAACACCATCTCAGGAAAGAGAGCTATCTGTGCTCCACCTTTGGCGGCCATCTCAGCATGAGCGAGTATGAGGGCAGCATTGCCTGAAAGGTCTCCGACGCTCGGATTGACCTGAGCCATCGCCACTCTCAACTTCATAGTTCAAGAGTACGGGAGTATCGTTTCTTCTTGCACCGGGGACCCTTTGCGGCTTCGAGTCTGGAGAAGAAATATGTCATCAACGACCCTGTATGGCGGGGCCTCGCACCGTCGCGTCACCATCATGGACCTTAAGGCCGCCAAAGAGCGCGGTGAGAAGTGGGCGATGCTCACCAGCTACGAGCAAATGACTGCATCCATCTTCGATGAGGCTGGCATCCCAGTTCTGCTTGTGGGCGATAGTGCAGGCAATAACTTCTTAGGTGAAGAGAACACCATCCCTGTCACGGTTGATGAGCTGATCCCTCTAACTCGCGCAGTGGTGCGATCATCACATCGTGCCATGGTGGTTGCAGACCTTCCTTTTGGATCATATGAAAGTTCTCCTGAACAAGCACTTGCAACATCTACTCGCTTCTTTAAAGAAGCAGGAGCGATGGCCGTCAAACTTGAAGGTGCCCACATCGAAACTATTAAGAAGCTCACCACATCTGGCATTCCAGTCATGGGCCACTTAGGCCTTACCCCTCAATCACTTCACCAATTAGGTGGATATAGAGTGCAGGGCAGAAGCGATGGAGATGTGATGGTTGCTGCGGCTCTCGCCCTTGAAGCAGCTGGCGCCTTTGCAATTGTTTTAGAGCTTGTGCCAGATGAACTCGCTCGCACCATCACTGCAGCTCTGTCTATTCCCACCATTGGTATTGGGGCAGGCAATGGAACTGATGCCCAAGTCCTTGTCTGGACAGATATGGCAGGACTGACGGCAAAGCCGCCCAAGCTTGCCAAGGCATATCGCAATCTTCGCCAAGAACTTCTTGATGCAACGAAAGAGTTTGCAGATGAGGTTCGCACTGGCCAATTTCCGACAGAGGCGCAGACATTTCACTAAAGCCTTGCTATCTCTTCTTGAGTAACTAGTATCCCCATATGGCTCGCAAGCTCTCGAACTTCACAATCGACCTCACCCCGCTCAAGAAGTATCCAGACTTTAGAAATCTCTGGACTGCAGGGCTTGTCTCCTATCTGGGCTCGATGATCACTTATGTGGCTCTGCCATTCCAGCTCAAAGAAATCACCGACTCCTATCTAGCCGTCGGCTTGCTGGGCGTTATTGAGATTACTCCCCTCATCATCTTCGGTCTCTATGGCGGAGTTTTGGCAGATACCGTCGATCGCAAGAAGATGATCTGGGCGACAGAGGCTGGAGCCCTGCTGATCGTCTTTGCCCTGTTGGGCAACTCTTTGCTAGCCAACCCATCTGTCATCGCCATCTATGTGGCGGCAGCCCTCTTTGCAGTAGTCGATGGATTGCAGCGACCTTCGATGGGTGCCATCTTGCCCAGACTCGTCAGCCATGAAGATCTTCCCAGTGCTAGCAACCTGCTTACTTTGAGATGGCAATTCGGTTTTATTATCGGACCAACTCTGGGTGGAATTATTTTTTCTACATTCTCCATTAGCGCTGGATACATATTCGATATCGTCACTTACTTAATCTCACTTGTTTTCCTTGCGCGGGTAAGAAATATCCCACCTTCCAATGAGGCCGAAAAGCCATCTCTGGCTGCGTTATGGGAGGGTGTGAGATATGCATGTAGTCGCCAAGATCTCCTCGCAACCTATGTTGTAGATCTTGCTGCAATGTTCTTTGCAATGCCTAATGCACTCTTTCCATTCTGGGCAGATCTTCTAGGAGCTCCGTGGGCCTTGGGGCTTTTCTATGCGGCGGGAATAACAGGTTCAATCGTGGTGACCCTGACAAGTGGGTGGACAAAAAATTATCGGTTCCACGGTCGAGCAATTATCTGGGCAGCAATCGGCTGGGGAGGCGCTATTGCACTCTCTGGCCTGACGCACTCTCTCTTCTTCGTCCTTCTCTGCCTGGCAGTAGCTGGAGCATCCGATCAAGTCAGCGCCCTCTTCCGAAGTGTGATTTGGAATCAGACTATTCCTGACAACCTCCGTGGACGCCTGGCAGGAATTGAGCTTCTCTCCTATTCCGTCGGTCCACTTGCAGGGCAGATGAGAGCTGCAACGATGGCAGCTACTACTTCCCTCTCCTTCTCAGTAACTTCCGGAGGGGTTGTATGCATCATTGTTGTCGCTATTTTGGCGATTTTGATGCCCGATTTCCGCAAATATGACGCAGAAACCAATAAATATGCGGTTGCAGAACGCGAAAATC
>CALEZA010000034.1 GCA_937927965.1 uncultured Candidatus Planktophila sp. | reverse complement strand
GTGGACGCGCACTCGGTTACACCATGGTTCTTCCAGATGAAGATAAGTACTCAACAACTCGCAATCAACTTCTCGACCAGTTGGCATACTCCCTTGGCGGTCGTGCTGCAGAAGAGTTGATTTTCCATGATCCTTCAACTGGTGCATCCAATGACATTGAGAAGGCAACAGCTCTTGCTCGTGCAATGGTTACTCAATATGGAATGACGGAAACTATTGGTGCAATCAAGCTAGGTGGAGATTCCACACAGCCATTCCTTGGCCGCGAGTATGGTCATCAACGAGATTACTCTGAATCAGTTGCCGCAACAGTGGACGATGAAATTCGCAAGTTGATTGGAAATGCTCATCAAGAAGCGTTCGATATCTTGGTTGCCAACCGTGAAACTTTGGATGCAATGGTGATTCGCCTTCTTGAAAAGGAAACTCTTAACAAGGAAGAGATTGCAGAGATTTTCTCAGGAGTCATTGATTGGCCAGAGCGTCCTAAGTGGACAGGATCTTTGACTCGCATTCCATCTGACATTCCACCTGTGGCAATCACAGAGAAGATGGCTCCAGTCGTTGAAAGCGAATCAACAGAAAAGCCAAAGCGACCTCGTCGAGTAAAGAAGACAACTGACAGTGAGTGAAATCTCCTCAGTCTCTATGGGATCAGATGATGGTCGCGCAAGCGCACCATTTGATCAAGAACGGGCTGAGAAAGCTGTAAGGGAACTCCTCCTTGCTTTGGGTGAAAATCCAGATCGAGATGGTCTCAAGGACACCCCTGCAAGAGTGGCGCGAGCTTTTAAGGAGAACTTCGAAGGGCTATGGCAGCGTCCTGAAGAAGTGCTCACGACAACATTCGATATTGGTCATGAAGAGCTCGTAATCATTAGAGATATTGAAGTCTTCTCTCACTGCGAACATCATTTGACGCCATTTCATGGCGTTGCCCATGTTGGCTATATACCAAGTGGGAAAATAACTGGACTTTCAAAAGTTGCCCGACTCGTTGATTTATATGCACGCAGACCACAGGTGCAGGAACGACTCACAACTCAAATTGCAGATGCGATGGTTGAAATCCTTAATCCTCTTGGAGTAATTGTGATTGTTGATTGCGAACACCTCTGCATGTCTATGCGGGGAGTGCGTAAATCGCAGGCTCGCACAACAACATCTGCTGTAAGAGGCGCGTTGCGCGATCCAGCAACACGCGCTGAAGCCATCAGCTTGATAACAAATAGGTAATCGCCATGTTGGTGATGGGAATTCTGAATGTAACCCCGGATTCGTTTGCCGATGGCGGTAAACATTTCACCTTTGAACAAGCTCTCACTCACGGATTAGAGATGATTGAAGAAGGTGTCGATATCATCGATGTTGGTGGCGAATCTACTCGCCCAGGAGCTGAACGCGTCAGCGCAGAAGAAGAGCAGCGCCGAGTTATTCCGGTCATTAAGGCACTTTCAGGCAAAGGTGCTCAGATAAGCATTGACACGATGCGGGCTTCGACAGCAAGGCTCGCTGTTGAAGCAGGTGCAACGATTGTCAATGATGTCAGTGGTGGAGCTGCCGATCCAGAAATGTTTACTACTATTGCAGAACTCGGGTGCACTTACACACTTATGCATTGGCGCGGACATTCTAAGGATATGAATTCGCGTGCCCAGTATGGTGATGTCGTATCCGAGGTTATTGATGAGGTAACAATTCAGCTCAATAAGGCGCTTGAAGCGGGGATTAAGAGAGAGAAGATAGTTCTAGATCCAGGCCTTGGCTTCGCAAAGGATGCAGAACATAACTGGGAGATTCTCAATCGAATCGATGAATTTGTATCTTTAGGCTATCCAGTATTAATTGGGCATTCTCGTAAGCGATTTATTGGGGGAGATTCACCTGATGAGCGCGAAGAAGGCACCTTGGCTATATCCAAATCTTTAGTTGATAAGGGAATCTGGGCCGTCAGAGTTCATAGCGTGGCCCCACATGTGAAAGTATTGAAGCCATGAGCGATGTAATCTCAATCAAAGGAATAAAAGGCTTCGGCTTTCATGGAGTCTTTGATTTTGAAAAGCGCGATGGTCAACAATTTACAGTTGATCTTGAGATTGAAATAGATTTGCATGCTGCAAGTTTGAGTGATGCACTCTCAGATACTGTTGATTACAGTCTTTTCACCTCGATTGCTTTAGAAGAGATCGAAGGGAAATCACTAGATCTCATTGAGCGGTTAGCTGGAAAGATTGCAGATCGAATTAAGGAAGTTTCTCCCAAAGTTATTTCTGTAGCTGTGACTGTGCATAAACCAAAGGCACCTGTGAGCGAGAAAGTGGCCGATATTTCGGTCACAATTCGCAGATGAAGGCAGTAATTGCACTCGGTGCAAATATTGGCAATCCGCAGGAGCAGATGAAAATTGCAATTGCACTTCTGCGCGAATCCGTCGAAGTCATCGCGGTCTCTTCAATCTACTCAACTAAGGCTGTAGGGGGTCCAGAGCAACCGGACTACCTCAATGCAGTGGTCATTGCAGAGAGTGAACTATCTGCAATGGAGCTCCTGAGTCTCTTGCACGGTATTGAAAAAACTTTGGGTCGCGAGAGGATTGAGCACTGGGGGCCACGAACTATTGACTGTGATTTGATCCAATATGGCTCAATCATTAGCAAAGCAGAGGAATTAACACTTCCTCACCCAAGAGCTTTTGAGCGTGTATTTGTGCTTGAGCCATGGGCAGAGGTGGAGCCTGATGCCATCTTGCTCACACATGGCAAGGTAACTGAACTTTTGGCGGCTCTGCAATAAAGACTTAGACTTAGAGCACCTGCCCGGTACCTGAAAGGACTGGAGCCATGAAAGTTGTAACTAGCGCACATGAGCTTCCTTCAGGCTGCGCTTTTGTTCCAACCATGGGTGCACTGCATGCAGGTCACGGATCACTCTTTCGCATTGCTGCCGAGAAGTCAGAGAATGTTGTTGCGAGTATTTTCGTCAATCCACTTCAATTTGAAAATAAAGATGACCTTGAGAAATATCCTCGCACTCCAGAAAAAGATGTTGCTTTAGCGCAGGAGTATGGGGTCACTCATCTTTGGTTACCAACTTATGAAGAAATTTATCCAGAGGGATTTAAGAAACTTTCTGCAGGAAAAATCGGCGAACTTTATGAAGGCGCCTCTCGCCCTGGACATTTTGATGGTGTAGTCACTGTCGTCAATCGACTATTCGAATTAGTAAAGCCGCAGTGGGCGATTTTTGGTGAAAAGGATTTCCAACAACTACAAGTGATTCGATCCATTGCAGGGGATGTGGAGATCATCGCGGCGCCCACTGTTCGTGAGAGTGATGGTTTGGCGATGTCATCTCGAAATGTTCGACTTACCCCAGAAGGCAGAGTGGCCGCCGCAAACATTTCACGCTCTCTCCGAGAGGCACAATCTGAAACCCACCTACGAGAACTGCTAGCTGAGGAATCTGCATTCACACTCGATTATGCAGATTTCATTGATGAGGAGACCTTCGCTGCGCCTACTGCCTCGAGCAAATCTGTGAGGGCGATAGTTGCTGGGTGGATAAATGGTGTTCGTTTGATTGACAATACTCCTATGAGAATTGAGAGCAGATAGATGAAGCTACTTGCTCCCGCTCCTGGGTGGACTGCACAGGCAGATGTTGTCGTTGTTGGATCTGGCATTGCAGGTCTCACAACTGCTCTTCAATGCCGCACATATGGCCTCTCAGTTCTCCTTGTCACCAAAGCTCGTGTTGACGAAGGCTCGACTAAGTGGGCTCAAGGTGGCATTGCAGCAGCACTTGGAGATGGTGATTCACCTGAAGAGCATTTAGAGGACACACTTGAAGCTGGTGCTGGACTCTGTGACGCCGAATCTGTTCGAGTACTTGTTACCGAAGGCCCAGAAGCGGTCCGTAAATTAATCGAACGCGGTGCAATCTTTGATACCGATGTTTCGGGTGAAATTTCACTTACAAGAGAGGGTGGCCATCACCGCAATCGAATTATTCACGCGGGAGGAGATGCCACGGGCGCTGAGGTGTCTCGCGCACTCCTTGCAGCAGTTCAAAATGATCCAGAGATTGAAGTAGTTGAACACGCACTCGTCCTTGATGCATTGAAAGATTCAGATGGTGAAGTGTGTGGAGTTACTCTCCATGTGATTGGTGCAGGAAGTCGTGATGGAGTTGGAAGAGCACTTGCAAAGGCTGTAGTCCTTGCAACTGGTGGACTTGGTCAAGTATTTGCACAAACTACAAATCCATCAGTTTCTACGGGTGATGGTGTGGCACTTGCCCTAAGAGCAGGTGCGAAAGTCGCAGATGTTGAATTCATTCAATTCCATCCGACAGTTCTTTGGCTCGGTGAAAACTCTCAAGGTCAACAACCTCTCATTAGCGAAGCTGTTCGCGGAGAAGGCGCTTACCTTGTTGATGATTCTGGAAAGAGATTTATGCAAGGAGTCCATCCTCTAGCAGAGCTTGCACCACGCGATGTTGTGGCTATTGCAAGTATGAGAGTGATGAATGAAACAGGTGCTGCCCATGTGTGGCTGGATGTCAGACACATCGCTGGATTTGAAAAGCGCTTCCCAACAATCTATTCATCTTGCATTTCACACGGTATTGATCCGATGAAAGATTTGATTCCTGTTGCTCCAGCATCACATTACGCATCAGGCGGGGTAAGGGTTGATCTCAATGGCCGCACAAGCGTGGCAGGGCTATATGCATGCGGTGAAACTGCATGCTCTGGCGTTCATGGTGCCAATCGCCTTGCATCAAATTCTCTTTTAGAAGGTCTGGTCTTTAGCGCACGAATTGCAGCAGATATTGCAGCTCATCTGCCTGAACCTGGAGAACCTATCGAGAACGCATCACGCGAAATACTTCTCGACCCATCAGTCCGTGGAGATATCCAGAAGAGTATGAGTAGAGGTGCAGGAGTGCTTCGTTCATCGGATTCCCTGCTCAAGACAAGCGCTGACCTGACTCGCATCGAAGATCGAAAGAGCGCCACACCCTGTGTTGAAGCTTGGGAGGCAACAAACCTCTTCCAGCTGGCCCAAGCAATATTGAAAGCGGCCCTCATCCGCCAAGAAACTCGTGGTTCTCATTGGCGTGAAGATTTCCCAGAGACAAGCATTCAGTGGAGAAAGCGAATTATTCAGCAACTCGATCAGATGGGTACCTGGACAACGGGATATCAGGAAGTGGTGGATAAATGATTGATCTTGATTTGATTAAGAAGGCTCTCGCCGAAGATCTTGCAGGTGGCGTTGATATAACTTCTCATTCAACGATTGCTCCAGAGGATGTATCTGTTGCCGACTTTACCGCGAGGAAATCTGGTGTTCTTGCTGGCGTTGAAATGGCGATTGCTGTTTTAAGAGAAGTGGGACTGACAGAAATTACTGCGTTGAAAGCAGATGGCGATCAAATTTCAAAAGGTGAAGTTATTCTGACTGTGAAAGGTAATACACGAGCAATCCTTCTTGCAGAGAGAACGGCTCTAAATTTCCTAGGTCGTCTCAGTGGAATTGCCACATTAACATCAGAGTGGGTGAGAGCTGTTTCAGGAACTCAATGTCTTGTGCGCGATACTCGAAAGACAACTCCTGGATATCGCCTCTTAGAGAAATATGCAGTTCGCATGGGTGGTGGAACTAACCACCGAATGTCATTAAGTGATGCCGCTCTAATCAAAGATAATCACATAGCCGCAGCAGGTGGAGTAACAGAAGCCTTTTCAGCTGTGCGGAGCGCATATCCAGAGGCTCCTATTGAGATTGAAGTCGACACATTAGATCAGTTGCGCGAGGTCTTGCCGCTCAAGCCCGACCTAGTTCTTTTGGACAATATGACTCCCGCAGAATGCAAGCAAGCCGTCGAAATCGTGAACGGGGCGACTCAGCTCGAGGCATCTGGAGGTATCTCTTTGGAGAACGCTCGTGCATATGCCGAATCAGGTGTGGACTTTATTGCAATTGGTGCGCTCACCCATAGCGCACAGGTTTTGGATATTGGATTAGATTTGAGAGCGGAGTAGCCATGTTGCTAACAGTCGATGTCGGAAATACAAATACAGTACTTGGTGTCTTTGATGGCAAAGACCTCATCAAATCTTGGCGTGTTAAGACAGATCCCCGCACAACTGCAGATGAGATGTGGCTTCAGTTCAGTGCACTCACAAGTCAGTACCGTCTAACAGGGCTTTCGATTTGTTCCACGGTCCCTGCAACATTGCGAGAGCTTCGCACCATGATTGCAACATATATGTCAGATATTCCAACAACGATTGTTGAGCCTGGTACCAAGACAGGCGTGCAGCTTCTTGTGGACAATCCCAAAGAAATTGGAGCAGATAGAATTGTTAATACTCTTGCAGCTCACACACTCTTTGGTGGTCCCGCAATTGTTGTTGATTTCGGAACCTCTACAAATCTTGATGTTGTTTCGCCAAAGGGTGAATTCTTAGGCGGAGCACTTGCACCAGGAATTGAAATCTCTGTGGATGCACTGGCATCTCGTGCAGCACAACTTCGTAAAGTTGAATTGGTCCGCCCTAAGAGCGTGATTGGAAAGAACACTGTTGAAGCTTTGCAGTCAGGAACAATCTTCGGATTTGCTGGGCAGGTAGATGGACTTGTAGATCGCATCACCGCAGAACTAGCCGTCGATTATGACGCTGCGCCAACTGTGATTGCCACAGGAGGTCTCGCCCCACTGATTATGGGAGTTGCTGAAACTATTGATGAATTTGAGCCTGATTTAACTCTTATTGGGCTTCGCCTTATCCATGAGAAGAATCAGTAGGCTCAAAAGGTAGACTCCACCCACTATGACGAACGAAAACACGCCTCTAGAAGATGACCTCCCAGAGCAACTCCGCATCCGCCGTGAGAAGCGAGCAGGTCTGCTTGAGCGTGGAATAGAGCCGTATCCAGTTGCGGTAGAGCGCACGAAGTCGCTCAAAGAAATTCGTGAGAAATATGTGGGACTTGAAATTGATGTCGCTACTGGAGTCCTTGAATCGCTGACTGGGCGAATTATTTTCAAGCGGGACACAGGAAAGCTCTGCTTTGCCACTCTTCGTGAAGGCGATGGAACAGAACTTCAGGCAATGCTCTCTCTCGACAAGGTTGGAGAGGATGCACTCAGCGCCTGGAAGAGCGATATTGATTTAGGTGACATTGTCAGCATCTCAGGCGAAATCATCACATCAAAGCGTGGAGAACTATCCATTCTTGCTAACTCTTGGAAGCTAGCATCAAAGTCACTTCGTCCACTGCCAAATGATCACAAGCCAATGTCAGAAGACACTCGTGTTCGTATGCGTTATGTGGATTTGATTGTGCGCCCAGAAGCTCGTGCTACAGCTCGTATGCGCCCTCAAGTAATGCGCTCACTGCGAGATACCTTTAACAGTTTTGACTTCATTGAAGTTGAAACCCCTATGTTCCACCCTATTCCAGGTGGCGCGGCAGCCAAACCCTTTGTTACCCATCACAATGCTTTAGATATGCAAATGTTCTTGCGCATTGCGCCAGAGCTTTATCTCAAGCGTTTGGTAGTAGGCGGCTTTGAACGCGTCTTTGAAATCAATCGCAACTTCCGCAATGAAGGTGCAGACTCTTCGCACTCACCAGAATTCGCAATGGTTGAGTCTTATATGTCTTATGGCGACTGGCGCTCCATTGCAGATGTCACTCGCACTTTGAT
The DNA here is from genome assembly GCA_937927965.1 of uncultured Candidatus Planktophila sp. Classification (GTDB taxonomy): domain Bacteria; phylum Actinomycetota; class Actinomycetes; order Nanopelagicales; family Nanopelagicaceae; genus Planktophila. The sequence goes on along the minus strand of CALEZA010000034.1, from coordinate 2,795 downwards.
TCAAAATGCTGCGATGGCTGTGGCTGGTTCACATGTGGTGACACATGCCGATGGTTCCCAGAAAGATCTTGGTGGAACTTGGCGCGAAATAAGCTTGTATGACGCGATCTCTGACGGTGTGGGGGAAACTGTCACAGCCCTTACGCCATATGCAGACCTCAAGAAATATGCCGACAAGCTAGGAATGAAGATTGATCCTAAGTGGGTTACAGGAAAGCTCGCAGAGGAAATTTTTGAGCATGTGGCACAAGATAAATTGATTGAACCAACATTCGTCATGGGTTATCCAGTTGATACTTCTCCACTTGTTCGAGCACACCGCGAAATTCCTGGAGTTGTCGAAAAGTGGGATCTCTATGTTGATGGCTTTGAACTTGCAACAGGCTATTCCGAGTTGATTGACCCTGTAATCCAAAGAGAGCGTCTAGTTGAGCAAGCTCAACTGGGCGCAAAGGGCGATCTAGAAGCGATGCAGGTAGATGAAGATTTCTTGCGAGCAATGGAATTTGGAATGCCACCAATGGGTGGAATGGGAATGGGTGTAGATCGTCTCCTGATGGCTCTCACAGGGCTTGGAATTCGTGAAACTATTTTGTTCCCATTGGTAAAGCCAGAAGTCGAATAACTATGGTTGAGATTCGTCCCGCACGCACTTCAGATATCAAGGGCATTCGTGCACTGATTGACACTTTCGCTCTGCAGCGCAGACTTCTGAACAAAGAAACTGTCACACTCTATGAATCTGTTCAGGAGTTCACTGTTGCAGTAGAAGATGGAAAAGTTGTGGGATGTGGAGCACTCCATATTCTCTGGGAAGATCTTGCAGAAGTTCGCACAGTTGCGGTGGCAGAACATCTCCATGGAACTGGTGTGGGTCATAAGATTCTTGAGGCAATTGTTGCTAAAGCGCGGGTGATTGGTGTGGAGAGAATTTTCTGCCTCACATTTGAGACAGAATTCTTTGGACGACATGGATTTGTTGAAATTCAAGGCACACCTGTTGAGCCTGAGGTCTATACAGAGCTCCTTCGCTCCTACGACGCGGGTGTTGCTGAATTCTTGGATCTTGAATCGGTAAAGCCAAATACTCTTGGCAATACCCGAATGCTTCTCAATCTGTAAGACAGCTGAAAAAGCCTCTAAATAGAGCCCCATCTCAGGAATATTGGCCCCAGATATGGGGTTCTAATGCCTATAACCTCTCGCCTCGCGCCCTGACCTATGCGGGCGATAGGCTTATGGGAGATTCAGCAAGAGCGAAGGAGTAGCCATGTTTGAGCGCTTTACAGATCGAGCCCGACGAGTTGTTGTCTTGGCTCAAGAAGAAGCACGCATGCTCAATCACAACTACATTGGCACAGAGCACATCCTCCTTGGACTCATCCATGAAGGTGAGGGAGTTGCAGCTAAAGCTCTCGAAGGAATGGGCATCTCACTTGATGCAGTTCGTGCTCAGGTTGAAGAAATCATTGGCCAAGGTCAGCAAGCTCCAAGTGGCCATATTCCATTTACTCCTCGCGCCAAGAAAGTTCTTGAACTCTCACTTCGTGAAGCGCTTCAGCTTGGCCACAACTACATTGGCACAGAGCACATTCTTCTTGGTCTTATTCGTGAAGGCGAAGGTGTTGCAGCTCAAGTTCTCGTCAAACTTGGTGCAGATCTCAATCGTGTGCGTTCACAGGTAATTCAACTTCTCTCTGGATATCAAGGCAAGGAAGCAGTTTCACAGAGCGGTCCTGCAGAGGGCACTCCATCAACATCACTGGTTCTAGATCAATTTGGTCGTAACCTCACAGTTGCTGCGCGTGAAGGAAAGTTAGATCCAGTTATCGGTCGCGATAGTGAGATTGAGCGCGTGATGCAGGTGCTCTCTCGTCGCACAAAGAACAACCCAGTTCTCATTGGAGAGCCAGGTGTTGGAAAGACTGCAGTCGTTGAAGGACTTGCTCAAGCAATTGCAAAGAATGATGTTCCAGAGACACTGAAAGATAAGCAGCTTTACTCACTCGATTTGGGTGCACTCGTTGCGGGCTCTCGTTATCGTGGAGATTTCGAGGAGCGCTTGAAGAAGGTTCTCAAAGAGATTAAGACTCGTGGTGACATCATTATCTTTATCGATGAAATCCACACATTAGTAGGTGCGGGAGCTGCAGAGGGTGCAATCGATGCGGCGAGCATCTTGAAGCCAATGCTTGCTCGTGGCGAACTCCAGACAATTGGTGCGACAACTCTTGATGAATATCGCAAGCACATTGAAAAGGATGCAGCCCTTGAGCGTCGCTTCCAGCCAATTCAGGTAAAAGAGCCATCAGTTGCTCACACCATTGAAATTCTTAAGGGTCTACGCGATCGCTACGAAACTCACCACCGAGTTTCGATTACAGATGGCGCACTTGCTGCCGCTGCAAATATGGCAGATCGCTATATCTCAGATCGCTTCCTTCCAGATAAGGCGATCGACCTCATTGATGAAGCAGGTTCACGTCTTCGCATTAAGCGCATGACAGCGCCAGCAGAACTCCGCGAATTCGACGAGAAGATCGCAGAAGCTCGCAAGGCTAAGGAATCTGCAATTGATGGACAAGATTTTGAAGGCGCAGCAGCTCTTCGCGATAAGGAGAAGACTCTTATCCAAGAGAAGCAGGAAGCTGAAAAGAATTGGAAGGCAACTGATCTCGATAAGGTCACTGAAGTTGATGAAGAACTCATCGCTCAGGTTCTCTCTGCCTCAACTGGTATTCCAGTATTTAAGTTAACCGAAGAAGAGACAGCTCGTCTGCTTCGCATGGAAGATG
>CALEZA010000033.1 GCA_937927965.1 uncultured Candidatus Planktophila sp. | reverse complement strand
CGCCCTGTCACGGCGGAGGTCGCGGGTTCAAGTCCCGTCCGGGTCGCTAGAAAGAGAGAGTGTCCACACGCTCTCTCTTTCTTACTAAGGCAGTTAACAATTAAATAATGGCTCGGTAGCTCAGTTGGTACGAGCGCGCGACTGAAAATCGTGAGGTCGACAGTTCGATCCTGTCCCAAGCCACTTTATGCAATCTAAGAATTGCAACTTTCTTTTTACAGCAACTTAGGTTCGCCCATTAACTCTTCCACTTTTTCTTGAAGAGTTTCCTCATCGCCTTCTACTAGTAAACGCTTATCTCTTCCTAATTCACCGAAGACAATTGTGAAATCTCGTGAACGAAGATTAAATGCATCTGCTAACTCTTTAATAACAGCAGCGTTTGCTTTTCCATCAACTGCAGGGGCTTGCACAGCGACTACTAATCGAGGTGGTTCTCCCACACTTCCACCGACTTTATTTCGGGATGCGTTAGGGCGGACTCGTATCTCTAAGAGAAATGACACGAGATTATTATTTAGCCTGCAGATCCTGAACCAGATGGTCCTGCTTTGCGCTGAACAGCTGGTGCACCACCAGAGCGCTGCCCGCCGCGAATCTTTGAACCACCAGATGCATTATTGGAAGAGCCAGGTGCACCCTTCTTATTCTTCTTCGCCTCAAGTGCTGCGAGCATCTTTGCTTTTACATCATCTGCTGGTGTGTTAGACATGGCTTTAGTTTACCCCTCAGATGGGATTCGCAAGAAGAATACGAGCTTGATGAGCCAGCTTAGCGCTGCAATAAGAATCACTTGATGGCCAAATGAATCAGGCCATGTGTAGAGAGTCAGGGCAAGTAGTCCGTAGTAGGCAGCCATTGCCCAGAGAGTGATTGCTGTGACCTTTCGAGTCAACCCTTTTCGCATCAGGCGATGTGAGAGGTGATCACGACCTCCCTGAAATGGGGAAATACCTCTATAAATTCGTGAGAAGACAGCAACTGTTGTGTCCAGGATTGGAGTGGCCATCAAGATCAATGGAATAGCAAGGGACATATAAGTGGGAACAACACCTGGGCTCAAGCGGATCGTGAGAACGGAGATGATGATTCCCAAAAAGAGAGAACCTGCATCTCCCATATAGATCTTGGCTGGATGGCGATTCCAAATAAGAAATCCAGCAGTAGCACCTGCTGTGACAGCAGCAAGAGCGCTGACCAATATCTGCTGGCGGTCATAGGCGATAAAGAAGAGGAAGAAGGTAATCACCGCAACTGTGCCTGCAGCTCCTCCATCATGATTATCAAAGAAGTTGATTGAATTACACACACCCACAATCCACACTGTGGTGATCAAATAGTTAGAGAGAGTATTTCCAAAGGCTGTTCCAATTGTGTCTGTTGCAATCAAAATTGTCGCAACACCAACGCCAGTAATTGTTTGAGCAATGAGGCGCGGCCACGGTTGTAGTCCTTTGAGGTCATCCCATAGACCCATCGCCGAAATTGCAATAGCTGGAATCAAAACAGTGCTTGCCAACTTCAGTGTCTGCATTGAGAAATCAACAGCCAAGAGAGAGCCATAAGAAGCTGCCACTACGCCGATTGCAATTGCCACACCGCCCAAATATGGAACGGGTTCCTTCTGAGCTTTTCTTTCAAGATTAGGAGCATCTACAGCATTAAAGTGGAGAGCAACCTTTCGAATTTGTGGGGTAATAACTCCCACTGCAATAAAGGTCAGAGCAGAGAGAAGTGCAAAATCTGCGATTGAGTAATTCATATATGTAGAAAGTTAACTTTGGCTCTTAAAGTAATTCTGGCGAAGTTCATCAACTTCAGATTTACGATAGCGGCGATGTCCACCTAAGGTGCGGATAGAGGTGAGCTTTCCAGCCTTTGCCCAACGGGTAACAGTCTTGGGATCAACACCAAAGAGGTCTGCTACTTCACGAGGCGTCAGGAGAACTTCAGCCGCAGGAATGCGATCCATCTAACCCCCCTCACCCTTAAAGCTATGTCCGAATTGCTCCGTTATGTCGCAAAGTATCGGGGGTGATGTCTTACTTTGGCAATATAGCCAAAGAGCCAAATATGAGCCTACATCGCAGATTCAAGGCCCTGAACTGGCCTCCAGCGAGAGACTAAACGCTGATATCCCTCGCCTGCGATTGCACCATCTGCTGCTGCAAGACCTGCAAGGCTATAGGCAACATCTTCAATAGATCCATCATCTTCGATGCCTCTCAAGCCATCTTCTTTGAGAGTTGAATCCAGATAGAGAGCCAATCCTCCATAATCGAGTTCAACAAGTGACTCTGGATGAAAGAGCTCCATCCATTCAATAATTGCCTCAATCTCTTGAGCAACAACACCTGCGCCAAATGATTGAAGGATAATCTCATACGAATTTCGTGAACGCTCTAGCGCTTTCGAAATTGATGTGCGGGCGATAGAAAAAGCCACATCGTTCTTATAACCACGAGATCTCTCGCTTGGTTCAAAGAGTGCCAGCCATCGAGGTGGAACCATCCAAGTTTCTGTGATGATGTGCGGAACTCGATCTTCTACAGTCTCCATTCCTGAAGTGATGACCTCTTCAAGAGATGCTGGAACAAAGAACGGTGTCACAGTAGAAGGAAGAGAATCTTTAAAGTCATCAAGGGCTGACCAACAACGCGCTGCTGTTGACCAAGGGCAGATGTAGCGAGTTCCATCGAGATCGAGAATGTGGATGCCATCTGGGCGAAGTGCTGGTGGCTCAGGTGAGATTACCCTGCGAAGAGCGAGCGCCTGTTCCTGTTCACGAGTATCTATCGATGCATCAACTTCTGCCCAACGAAGACGATCTGCAGCGGGAAATGCCGATATCGGTTCGTAGATTCGTAGCGATGCTACATACGGTGTAGAACTCACGGGGAGAATTTATGCGCGAGGGATGTAATTGCCCTCAGCAAATGGATCGTCATCATCACGATCTTGCTGGGCAGGAGTTTCGCCGTGAAGCTCCTTGGCGAGACGATCGATATCCATCTCTTGGGAGTTGTACTTCAAATCACGAGCGACTTTAGTTTGCTTAGCTTTTGCACGGCCGCGACCCATGGGCGAGACCTCCTCATCATCTATGTCCTGAGGACGGTAGGTTATCGCGCCAGAGCCCCTGCCACCAAAGTGAAACTACTCAGAATGGGTAAAAGTGCCGCTCGTAGCCTTCTTCTTCAATGCGTAGTAGCCCATGACCTGCAGGAAGAGGCTAAGAGACATCGTAGGTAGGCGGAATCGGTGGTCTCCGATTGTGCCCAATCCAATTAACCAAGAGGCCACCACAGGTGTGGCACTGAGCCAGGCGAGCTGGCTATAAATCCCCTTGAGGGAGCGGAGCCAGAAGAAGCCTATAAAGAAGAGTGAGATGCAGGTAAGCATCCATGCCCATGAAATTACCTTGCCCACAATTCCATAGACCAAATCGTGGCCTTGTTGGCTACCACGAGCCATATTCACAATGGGATCAATCTTGAGCCATGGATTGCGAGCCATAGTTCCTTCAACGATAGGTCCAGACCATGGTGACCAGTAGAAGAATCCCTTATTGATAAAGAGTTTGACTGCCTTGACTGGATTGCTGGCATACCACTTGATCACACACTTCACGAGATCGTTATCAGAGACAGTAGTTGCTGGCGCTACAGGTTCGCATGGAACTTCAGGACCTTTACGAGCATATCCACCTGTTGTCTCATCACCTGCACCGATGCGCATTGTCACACCTAGGTTGGTGGAGATAACAGAACCTTTCCCAGCGCTCTGATTTCGAAGAATAAGAGTTGCAGGAGCAAGTGCCATCACACCGACAACTATGGCAACAATGAGTGCTTGGTGCTTACGGTTGCTTTGTGCAAGTGCCCAAATCACGGCAACAAGGAATGTGGTGAGAAGCCAACGAGGTTGCATAAAGGCCGCTAGTGCAAAGAATGCACCGACTGCAAATACACGAACCCAGAAGCGGCGATCAACGGGAGATTGTTGGGCTTTAAGAATCAGGCCTACAACCATCAACATGCAAGCTGCAATTGGACTTTCATATCCCACAGCAAGTGAGCTCAGTGAAAGTGTTGGGTTGATGGCAAGAATCATTGAAATTGCAAAGACATACTTCTTGATTCTTGTTGTAGCAAGCTGTTTGGTGAAGTAATAGCTGGCATATGCATAGAAGGCAGTTTGAACGATGGAGAGAATCCAGAGCACATGAGCCAGAGAGATCTTCGAAAGAATCCAAATAAGAATTGGGTAACCCGCTGGCCAGTAGGTAAGGAGATGCTCCTTCGAGCTAAAGCCATTTGTGATCAGACCACCTGTGGCATTGAGGTAATTCTCACCATCTGCGCCAAGCCAGCCTCCGCCTTGAAGAAAGCCTCCAAAGTTGACTATTGGGATGATGTTATTTGCGACGATCATCTTCACAACAAATGCAACGACAGGAATAGCGATGAGATAAATCCCAAGCCTTTGTTCCTTCTTATTTTGAGCTGCTCGTGCCTGCTTTGACTTACTTGCCATGATTACCTCAGTTGTTCTTATATTCAGAAGCTAAGTATGAGCGAGAAGAGCCCTGATTTCCGCTATTTGCGATGTGGCCTGCAACCCATGCCTTCATTCCACGCGCAGCAAGGGAGCGGATAATCAAATCCCCCACGCTGGCATCGACGATTGCGCTCATTCCAATTCCGCAATTCCAAGTCCGCTCCATATCCTCTTGAGGAACCCCTGCCACACCAGCCAAGAACTTCATTTCGGCAGGAAGCGCCCAAGTGGAACGATCATAAATTGCAGTCAAACCTTCAGGTATTACTCGCGCAGTGTTATCTGCAAGTCCACCACCTGTGATATGGCTAAATGTTCGGATATTTTCTTGCTGAGCTTTGATGAGTGCTAAGCAATCGAGTGAATAGATCTCAGTTGGAGTGAGCAGCACTTCTCCTAGAGTTTTTTCAAAGTCATAGTTCTTGGTTAAATCCAACTCTTGAGTTGCAAGAATGTGGCGCACGAGAGAGAAACCATTTGCGTGTATGCCACTTGCAGGCATTGCGATGATGAGGTCTCCCTCTTTGACTCGATGCGAACCGAGTTGGAGATGAGCATCAACTACTCCTGTTGCAGCGCCTGCAATATCAAACTCATCTTCGGCAAGTAGCCCTGGATGTTCTGCAGTTTCACCGCCCACGAGAGCAGTGCCAGCTTTAATACAGCCTCGTGCTATTCCGCTCACAATCGCTGCAATCCGTTCAGGAATTACCTTTCCGACTGCGATGTAATCTGTCATGAAGAGTGGTTCAGCACCTGTGACAACAAGATCATCAACAACCATCGCCACAAGATCTTCACCGATGGTGTCATAGATACCCATCTGGCGAGCAATCTCAGTCTTTGTTCCTACTCCATCTGTAGATGTGGCAAGAAGTGGCCTCTTCATATCTTTCAGCGCTGAAGCATCAAAGAGCCCTGCAAATCCACCGATTCCGCCCATCACCTCAGGGCGAGATGCTCTGGCAACAGATGCCTTCATGAGTTCAACAGCGCGATCTCCTGCATCAATATCAACGCCTGAATCCTTATATGTAGCCATTTACTTCTCAACCTCAATAATCTCTAGTCGATGCTTACCTTCGGAGAGATCCTGTGGAACAGGGATTGGATACTTTCCTGAGAAGCACGCTGTGCAGAGTTTATCTTCTGCAATCTTGGTAGCTGCAATCAGCCCCTCTTCAGAGACAAATGCCAATGAATCGGCGCCAATAGATTGGCGAATCTCCTCAACGCTCATCTCAGCACCAATGAGTTCGGCGCGTGTTGCAAAATCAATTCCGTAAAAGCAAGGCCACTTTACGGGAGGAGATGAGATGCGGACATGGATTTCAAGTGCTCCAGCCTCACGCAACATCTTTACAATAGCTCTCTGTGTATTGCCGCGCACGATTGAATCATCGACAACCACAATCCGTTTGCCTTCAATAATCTCTCTCAAAGGGTTGAGCTTCAGACGGATACCTAATTGACGAATTGTTTGCGAAGGTTGAATAAATGTTCTTCCCACATAGGAGTTCTTTACCAAGCCAAGTCCATAAGGAATTCCAGATTCTTTTGCAAAACCAATTGCAGCGGGTGTGCCTGATTCAGGGACCGGAATAACTAAATCTGCATTTACTGGAGCTTCAACTGCAAGTTGTCGACCAATCTTTCCTCTGACTGCATGTATACCTTGACCTGCAATCGTGGTGTCAGGGCGAGCAAGATAGACATACTCAAAGATGCAGCCTTTAGGATTTGGAGTTCCCCACATCTGTGATCGCACGCCATCTTCATCGATAGCGATAAATTCACCAGGCTCAATCTCTCGCACAAATGTTGCGCCCACGATATCTAGGGCTGCAGTTTCAGAGGCAACAACCCATCCCCTCTCAAGCTCTCCCAAGACAAGTGGTCTCACGCCATTGAGATCTCGAGCTGCATAGAGAGTTGTCTCATCCATAATGACGAGAGAGAAGGCTCCTTGCAGCATGGGAAGTACTGCAACAATATTTTCTTCGATAGTTTCGTGATCTTGTAGACCAATAAGTGCGGTCATAATTTCAGTATCCGTTGTTGCTCCGCGACCTAGCTTTGGTGGATCTTTCTCAAGCTCGCGCACAAGATCAAAGAGTTCGCCTGTGTTGGTGAGGTTTCCGTTGTGACCAAGGGCAATGGTGCCGTATTTGGTGGGGCGGAGTGTGGGCTGAGCATTGACCCAAGTGCTTGATCCAGTCGTGCTATAGCGGCAATGTCCAATAGCGATATCTCCCACTAATGAAGCCAGGTCGCTTTCTGTAAAGACTTGAGAGACAAGACCCATATCTTTAAAGATGAGGATTCTCTCTCCATCACTAGTTGCAATGCCCGCTGACTCTTGTCCACGATGTTGTAGAGCATAGAGACCATAGAAAGTTAGCTTTGCAACCTCTTCACTGGGTGCATAAACTCCAAAGACTCCACATGCATCTTGTGGTCCTTTATCTTCATCGAGAAGATTGTGATTGAGGTTTCCATCTGCTCTGCGGGTCATGAGTTACTCCTTAGCGGTAGTAGATGACTTAAATCTGCACGAACTCCAGAAGCTGCAATTAATCCATCGCTATATGCATCTGCCCAAGAAAGCTCGCCACTGACTAACTTCAGCCAAGTATCTGCATCCATTTCAATCACATTGGGAGGAGTGCCACGAGTGTGTTTTGGTCCATCGCCACACTGCACGGCAGCATAGGGAGGAATTCTCACCTCAACCGCTCTTCCAGGATATTTCTCCACAAGAAGTGCCAAACTTTCTTTCACTTCTTGAAGGATCAATGGATCGCGCATTTCTTAACCGAATAACTTCTTAAAGGTCTCGGTGTGAGCGATGCGAAGTTCAGAGAGTGAAATCATTGCACCATTTACTACAAGTGCATCTCCCCCTGTTACGCCGATCTTGCTCAAGGCGATGGAGTGTGAGGTAGCAAGTGACTCAAGAGTTGAAACATCTGCGCCTTTGATTGCGACAAGAACTCGTCCAGGAGTTTCACTCACGAGTGCGACTCCAGGATTATCGATTGTGAGTGTGGCTCCCACCCCATAGCGAAGGACCATCTCAACAATCGTTGAGGTCAGTCCACCTTGGCTTAGGTCATGAGCTGCTTGGAATAGCTGGCTCTTGTTTGCTGTCACAAGAAGGTCGATTAGGCGCATCTCTCGAGCCAGATCAGCCGTTGGAGCTACTCCTCCACGCATTCCATGTAGATATGCCCATTCACTTCCTGAGAGATTCTCATCGGTCTCACCTAAGAGAAAGAGCTCCAAACCCGCCTCATTAAAGGACATTGGAGTCCTCTTGCGAACATCTTCGATGACTCCAAGAACTCCAATAACAGGAGTTGGAAGAATCGCAACGGATCCAGTCTGGTTGTAGAAAGAGACATTGCCACCCGTTACTGGAAGTCCCATCTCCAAACACCCATCTGCAAGACCACGCACAGATTCAGCAAATTGCCACATCACACCAGGATCTTCAGGAGATCCAAAGTTGAGGCAGTTAGTAACCGCAAGTGGAGTTGCTCCTGCTGTAGCAATGTTGCGTGCAGCTTCGGCAAGTGCAAGCTTTGCTCCCTCATAGGGATTGAGATAAGACCAGTTGGCATTTGCATCTGTTGCCACTGCAACACCCAAATGAGTCTTCTCATCAATTCGCACCATTCCTGAATCATCAGGTTGTGCCTGAATGGTATTTCCTTGAACATAACGATCATATTGATCTGTGACCCATGATTTGTCAGCCAAGTTTGGCGTTGATGCAAGGGTCAATATTGTCTTTTTAATCTCTTCAGCTGTTGATGGAAGTGGTGGATTAATTACTTCTCCCGCAACACGCTCAATGTATTCAGGTTTTGCCAATGGACGGTTATAGACAGGTCCATCGTGAGCAACTGTGCGGGGTGGAACATCAACAATCAACTCTCCGTTGAAAGTGATTTCAAGGTGTGTCCCATCTGTCACTTCGCCAATAACTGTTGAAGTCACATCCCACTTCTTGCAAATTTCCAAGAAACGATCAATCTTTGATGGTTCGACAATCGCACACATGCGCTCCTGTGATTCAGACATCAAGATTTCTTCTGGCGAGAGTGATGGATCGCGTAGTGGCACTTTGTCCAACTGCACTTTCATGCCCCCAGAGCCACCTGATGCTAACTCTGAAGTTGCACAGGAAAGTCCTGCTCCTCCAAGATCTTGAATACCGACAACGAGATCTTCTGCAAATATCTCAAGAGAGCATTCGATTAGAACTTTCTCCACAAATGGATCTCCCACTTGAACGGCAGGTCGCTTTGCAGGTCCCTTTGACTCAAAAGTTTCGGATGCAAGGACAGATACTCCACCGATGCCATCGCCACCTGTCTTTGCTCCGTAGAGCACAACAAGATTTCCAGCTCCAGCAGCCTTTGCGAGCTTGATATCGCTATGTTTCATGACTCCCACGCAGAGAGCATTCACCAGTGGATTTCCAAGATAAGTCTCATCGAAGACAACTTCTCCACCAATATTGGGTAGGCCTAAACAGTTTCCATATCCACCAACTCCTGCGATCACACCAGGAAGAACTCGACGAGTATCTGGAGCATCGGCAGGACCAAAACGAAGTGGATCCATTACCGCAATTGGACGAGCGCCCATTGTGAGAATGTCGCGAACAATTCCTCCCACACCTGTTGCAGCGCCTTGATAAGGCTCAATAAAAGATGGGTGGTTATGAGATTCAATCTTGAATGTGACGGCATAACCCTGTCCAACATCAACAACACCGGCATTCTCGCCAATTCCAACGAGTAGCGCATCTGTCTTAACTGCCTTTTCCCCAAATTGCTTGAGATGAACTTTTGATGATTTATAAGAGCAGTGCTCAGACCACATCACTGAATACATAGCTAACTCTGAAGAAGTTGGACGACGACCCAAGATCTCTTTAATGCGAGCATATTCATCTGGCTTTAGACCGAGCTCTGCAAATGGTTGTGGTGAGTCTGGATTTGCTGCTGCTTTTGCAACTGTATCGAGTGACATTACTTAATTCCTCCCGATGCCATTGCTGAAATAACGGAGGTGAAGAAGCCAAGTCCATCGGCGGTGGGGCCAGTCAGTTCATCAATTGCGTGTTCTGGATGTGGCATCAAGCCGACGATGTTGCCTCGTTCATTAGTGATTCCAGCGATGAGATTGCGTGATCCATTTGGGTTTTCTCCCACATAACGAGCGATGATTCGACCTTCTCCTTCAAGCATTTTGAGAGTCTCATCGTCACACTGGTATGAACCCTCACCATTTTTAAGAGGAATCACAATTTCCTGACCAGTTGAGAAAGAGTTGGTCCAAGCTGTTGCATTATTCTCAATAGAAATCTTTTGATCGAGGCAGAGGAAGTGAAGGTGCTGATTACGAGTGAGAGCTCCTGGCAATAGGTGGGCCTCTGCTAGAACCTGAAATCCATTACAGATTCCAAGTAGCGGCATGCCTGCATTAGCTGCTGCTATGAGCGGCTCCATCACAGGAGAAAAGCGTGAGATTGCTCCACACCGCAGATAATCCCCATAGGAGAAGCCTCCTGGGAGGATGACGGCATCGACGCTCTTGAGATCAGCATCATCGTGCCAGAGGGCTACGGCTTCACCGCCTGCATAGCGCACAGCACGAGCAGCATCTCGATCATCGAGAGTGCCTGGAAAGGTAACTACACCGATTTTCATATCTACTTACTTCTCCACTCGAATGGTGAAATTTTCAATCACTGGGTTAGAGAGCAACTTCTCAGCGGCAGCCTCCACCTCAGCTAATTGAGCAGCTGTTGGCTCACCATCGACTGAGATCTCAAATCGCTTTCCTTGTCTCACATCAGTTGCAAAGGTGAAGCCCAAGCGAGGAAGTGCTGATGCAACAGCCTTACCTTGTGGGTCGAGGATCTCTGGTTTCAACATAACAT
>CALEZA010000032.1 GCA_937927965.1 uncultured Candidatus Planktophila sp. | reverse complement strand
TAATCTCACAGGTGTCTTGCAACTTCCTATGGAGAGAGTAAGTCGCGCAGAAGGTCTCCTCTCTACCGTTCGTGAAACCCTTCACACGGTAAGCGGACGCGATAAAGATCGCCTCTTGTTTGGTGATCAAGACTTGGTTGCAGAAAAACTAGGTTATGCAGATGCTGATGCATTGATGTCGGAGGTTGCACAAGCTGCCCGCGCAGTTGATTACCTCATGGAGATGGCTTGGTATCGGTATCGCCATAAAGGAAAAGATGGCGTTGGTCGATTTATCAAGAAGGTTCGTTCCACGCGAGTGGGTCAAGGAATTAGTGTTTCAAATCGCGAGGTTGTCATTGATGAAACTTATGACTTCGATCTAGATCCAGTGATTGGACTCCGTGCGGCAGCTACCGCTGCCCAACTTGGGTTGCGACTTAACTTTGATTCACTTCGAATATATGCAGATGCACTAGATCAAGGTAAGGGCAAACTCAGCACGCCTTGGCCCCGTGAAGCCCGCGAGTATCTCATCTCACTTATCGGTGCAGGACCTGCGATGATTGAGATTTTTGAAGCTCTCGATCAAGAAGAAGTACTTTTTCATTGGATTCCAGAGTGGAGAGAAGTCCGTTCACTGCCTCAACGCAATGTTCTCCACCGTCACACAGTTGATAGGCATATGGTGGAGACGGCAGTGGCAGCTGCTGCACTCACGCGAGAAGTTCATCGCCCCGATCTACTCCTTTTTACAGCCCTCTTTCACGATATTGGAAAGGGAACACAAGAAGATCACTCTCTTCGCGGAGAGAGGTTAATCGAGCCCCTGGCAGAGAGAATCGGATTTAATGCAGGTGATATACAAATTATTCAATCACTCATCCGTCATCACCTTCTTCTCTCTGCAACAGCGACTCGTCGAGATTTAGATGATCCTGCAACAATTGCTTCAGTCGTTGAAGCAATCACTGATGTGAAAAGACTGGAACTCCTTCATGCTCTCAGCATTGCAGATGGAGAAGCCACTGGACGCGCTGCATGGACTGATTGGAAAGCATCTCTGGTTGCAGATCTAGTAAGGCGAACTAAGTTGGCCCTTACTGATAACACGGTCGCAGCCCAGCCAGAGCTGACATCTCCGCAAATCCAAAAGGCTGAGAGAGGTTTACTCAGCGTTGAAATCGTCGATCGTGGGAGTGTGTATGCAATCGAAATCATTGTTCCCGATAAGACAGGACTTCTTTCCATAGTCTCTGGGGTGCTCAATATTTTGCGCCTTGATGTTAGATCGGCAAGAACAAGGACGCTCAATACGGTGGCGGTAATGGAATGGATTGTGGTTCCAGATCCTCACGCACCAGAACTCACAGCAGAGATTCTTCACAAGGAGATATCAAAGGGTCTTGAAGGTGAAGAGAAACTAGCGGAAAGAATTCAAAATCGAATTGAGGCGTACTCAAGCCTTCCATCCATTCCTGTTCCTCCGCCCATAGTTGAGACCTTCCATGATGCAGCAACGGATGCCACCATCATTGAAGTAAGGTCTCACGATCGACCAGCGCTGCTTTTCTCTATTGGAGATGCTGTCCGCCAATGCAATATTGATATCAAGTCCGCAATTGTGACCACACTTGGAGCAGAAGCTATTGACACTCTCTATGTGACCGAAATCGGCGGGGGAGTACTCACTCCAGAGCGTGCTCATGAAGTCGCTTCACGACTTGCCGCATCTTTGAAGTAGGCTCTGCCTCCTATGTTTGATGCACTCTCCTCCAAAATCACAGGCCTATTTGGTTCGCTGCGCTCACGAGGAAAACTCTCAGCCAGCGATATTGATTCGACTGTGTCGGAGATTCGCCAGGCACTGCTTGAGGCAGATGTTGCACTCGCAGTGGTTGATCCATTTATTGAAAAGATTCATCAAGGCTCACTAGAACTGCTCCCAACTCTTCAATCAGGTGTGAACCAGGCACAAGCCATCTTCGATTTAGTCAATCGAGAACTTGTTGAAATTCTGGGAGGAGCTGCTCGTCGTGTTCGTTTTGCAAAGAATCCACCAACAGTAATCTTGTTGGCTGGATTGCAAGGTGCTGGAAAGACCACCTTGGCTGCAAAACTTGCCAAGTTTTATAAAGATCAAGGCGATACTCCAATTCTGGTTGCATCAGATCTTCAGCGCCCGAATGCGGTCAATCAACTTCAAGTAGTGGGT
>CALEZA010000031.1 GCA_937927965.1 uncultured Candidatus Planktophila sp. | reverse complement strand
CCGAGCAATAGATTCACGACCTGCATCGATAGCTTCCTCTCGACGCTCTTTGCTAAACCAGGCTTTGATTTTTGAACGAGCACGAGGACTCTTGACAAAATTAAGCCAGTCACGGCTCGGACCTGCTGAGTCTGACTTATTTGTCACAATCTCAACAACATCACCATTGCTCAACTTTGACTCTAATGGAACAAGTCGCCCATTGACCTTAGCTCCTGCACACCGCAGTCCTACATCTGTGTGAACTGAGAAGGCAAAGTCGACTGGTGTCGATCCTCCTGGAAGTGCAATCACACTTCCCTTAGGAGTAAAGACGAAGACTTCTGGAGAACCTAAATCAAAGCGAAGTGCATCAAGAAATTCGGAAGGGTCTTCTGTCTCCTTCTGCCACTCATGGAGCTGGCGGAGCCAGAGCATTTCTGGAGTCTGTCCTTGACCCTCTCCCCCTTGCTTATATTTCCAGTGAGCAGCAATTCCAAACTCGGCGCGAGAGTGCATGTCATAGGTGCGAATCTGGATCTCAATCGCCTTGCCATTTGGACCAATAACCGTGGTGTGAAGCGATTGATAGAGATTGAATTTGGGCATTGCGATGTAATCTTTAAAGCGACCCGGGATAGGACTCCAACGAGCATGAATTGAACCAAGCACGGCATAACAATCACGGACATCATTGACTAAAACTCTAATTCCAACGAGATCATAAATATCGTTGAAGTCGCGTCCTCTCACAACCATCTTTTGATATACCGAATAGAAGTGTTTCTTTCGCCCTGTGACTGTTGCCGAAATTGCATCCTGGGCGAGATCTTCCTCAACGGTGGAGATAACTTCAGCGGTGAGAGCATCACGCGACGGAGATCTCTCGGCAACCAAACGGGCAATCTCTTCAAACTTTTTGGGTTCTAGAACTGCAAAACTTAGATCTTCGAGCTCCCATTTAATAGCATTCATTCCAAGGCGATGAGCAAGCGGAGCATATATATCCAGAGTCTCACGAGCTTTACGAGTGGCAGACTCCCCCGAGACAAATCCCCAGGTGCGTGCGTTGTGAAGTCGGTCTGCAAGCTTGATCACCAATACCCGAATATCACGAGACATGGCGATGACCATCTTGCGAACAGTTTCAGCTTCCGCGGTCGGACCATAGGTGAGCTTGTCCAGTTTTGTCACACCATCGACAAGGGATGCAATCTCATCACCGAAATCAGCTCGTAACTGCTCAAGTGAGTAAGGAGTGTCTTCTACTGTGTCATGGAGTAACGAAGCAACAATAGTTGTGGGATTGAGTCCTAAATCTGCAAGTATCTCCGTAACAGCCACTGGATGAGTGATGTATTCCTCACCAGATTTCCTCACCTGACCGCGATGAGCTTCATCGGCAACGAGAAAGGCCCGCTTGATTAACTCAGTATCAACAACTTCATAGCGCTCTCCTAACGACCGAAGGATCGGATCGATGAGAGAGATGTGAGCCATAAAGCTAAAGGGTTACTTGCGGCCCTTACGCTTTGGTTGATTGCGAGGTCCACGACCTGTTGAAGGTCGTGCATGAACTGCACTCTCTGCAACAAGTGCACCACCGCGAGCTGCAACTCTCTTCGAGAGGGCGATCATCGCTGGCTCCTTCTCACGAAGAGAAGCCAAGAATGGCGGCGCAATGAAGACAGAGGAGTAAGTTCCTACCGCAAGACCGATGAAAAGCGCGAGTGCCAGATCCTTGAGTGTTCCCGCTCCGAGAAGTCCTGCTCCCACGAAGAGGATGGATCCCACTGGCAGAAGGGCAATTACTGAGGTATTCAGTGAGCGAATAAGGGTTTGATTAACAGCAAGATTTGCAGCATCTGAGTAGGTCGACTTTCCAGTTGCAGCAATTGACTTCGTATTCTCTCGAACCTTATCGAAGACAACCACGGTGTCATAGAGTGAATAGCCGAGAATTGTGAGGAAGCCGATCACAGTTGCAGGTGTGACATCAAATCCCACAACTGCATAAATTCCCACTGTGATAAACACATCGTGCATTACCGCGATGATTGCTGCTATAGCCATCTTTGGTTCAAATGTCATAGCCAAGAAGAGAACTACTACGAGCAAGAATGCAATCAATCCATAAAGGGCCTTCTTCGTAATTTCCTTACCCCAAGAAGGACCGACAATTTGAGTGTCGATATCTTCTGCGGCAACATTAAATGAAGATACGAGAGCCTGCTCAAGTGTTGAAGACTGCGAAGAAGTTAATGAACCAGTCTGCACGCGAATCTTGGAATCACCGATCTTTTGAACAATAACCTCACCTGGGATCCCAGCTTCCTCAACCACTGTTCGAGCCTGCTCAACAGTGATTCCAGACTTATTGACCGTGTAGGAAGAGCCACCTTTGAACTCAATTCCAAGTGAAAGTCCCTGAATAACGAGGGCGGCAATTGAGATGAGGATGAATACAGCGGAGATTGAGTACCAACGCTTGCGATTTCCAATAATGTTAAATGATGTTTCACCAGTGTAGAGACGAGCTCCGAGACCCTTGATAGCCATTTGAATTAACCCTCCACGCCTTCTGCTGAAACTGTTTGCGGAACCTCACGAACCATCGCGTTCTTTGAACCAATACTCTTAGCTGAAAATCCTGAGAGTGGATGACCTGAGGCAAAGAAGTTCACTCGAGCCAAGATGGTAACTAGTGGCTTAGTGAAGATAAAGACCACTAAAAGATCGATAAGAGTGGTCAGACCGAGAGTAAAGGCAAAACCCCTGACGCCCCCAACCGCAAAGAAGTAGAGCAGCACTGCGGCAAGAATCGAAACCATGTCCGCGACGATGATTGTGTGACGAGCTCGCAGCCAACCTGACTCAACAGCGGAACGGAGGGATCTTCCTTCGCGAGCCTCATCACGAATACGCTCAAAGTAAACGATAAATGAGTCAGCAGTAATACCGATTGAAACGATTGCTCCAGCAATTCCAGCCAGTGTCAGAGTGAAGCCAATGGACTCTCCCAAGACCAAGAAGGTCAAGTAGAGAAGCGCAGCTGCCACTAGAAGAGATCCCACTGTTACCAAACCAAGTGCACGGTAGTAGAGAAGTGAGAAGACAAATACGAGAAGAAGTCCAAGAGCACCTGCAAGTAGCCCGGCATTGAGTTGGTCGGCTCCAAGTGTTGGTGATACCTGCTGAACTTCACCGCGATCAAAAGCAAGAGGAAGTGCTCCATACTTCAGAACATTGGCTAGATCTTGCGCCTCTGTCTGAGAGAAGTTTCCTGTGATTTGCGCATTACCTGATGGAATTGCTTCATTGATTGATGGAGCAGAAACAACCAAACCATCTAGAACGATTGCAACCTGATTTTGTGGAGAAGCTAGAGATGTCACACGAGAGGTAAGAGCTCCAAATGCAGATGTTCCTTCACCATTGAATGTGAGTGACACTGTCCACTGATTTCCAGCTTGTGTATCGATTCCTGCAGAAGCTTTGGATACTTGACGACCCAGTACTTCAGCTGGTGCCAAGATGAACTTGCTGGTACCTGCACGATCACATGCGACGATCGTATCTGTTGGTGCATCAGCACCTGTTCCCTGCAAATTCTCTGCAACGGTGCAATCCAGTGCTGCGAAACGGGCGTTGATATCTGCTGAAACTCCCGAGACAGGTGTTGCAGCATCAGCACCTGTTCCTGCTGTTCCTGCAGCTGTTGCTAAAACCTGTCGGAAACGAAGTTCCGCTGTCTGACCAACAAGGTCGACCACACGACGACCTGAATCACCAGGGACGGAGATAACAATCTGTCGATTGGTGCCACTTCCCTGCGCTGTTACTTCAGACTCAGCAACGCCGAGTGAGTTAACACGCTGACGAATAATTGATACCGCCTGATCGATGGCATCTGCTGTGATCTTATTTGAGTCGTTAGATGCTCGAGGCTGGAGAGTCACGCTTGTTCCGCCTCGAAGATCTAGACCTAAACGCACAGAAGTTGCTCCCTGAAGTAGGGCGGTCGCTAGAAGGCCGACGATGAGCACGGCCAAGAGAGCCAGGGCACGCGCTGGGCGGGCAGAGCTCTTCACAGTTTTATTTGGTGTGGACATAGGTGCAGAGTCTAGGCGCTACTGCGTGTCGGTGTCGAAAAGACCCCCGCTGATAGGTGGTGGTGTTCGTCCCACATGCCTGTAGCCAGCCTCTGTGGCGACTCGCCCTCGTGGAGTTCGTGCCATTAAGCCATTTCGTACCAAGAATGGCTCAGCGACCGATTCCACCGTCTCCACTTCTTCTCCCACGGCGATAGCCAGGGTGGAGACACCGACAGGTCCCCCGGCAAATCGATCCACAAGAGCCACAAGAACTGATCGGTCAAGGCGATCTAATCCCAACTCATCTACTTCATACATCGTTAATGCACCAAGGGCATGGTTGTGGGTTAACTCAGCCGACCCCGCTACCTGTGCGAAATCTCGTACTCGTCGAAGAAGGCGGTTTGCAATGCGAGGTGTACCACGAGAGCGACCAGCGATCTCAGCAACGGCCTTTGTGTCAATTGAAAGTCCCATAAGAGAGGCACTTCGTTCAATTACCTTTTCGAGTTCGCTACTCTCATAGAAATCCAAGTGCGCGGTGAAACCGAAGCGATCGCGAAGTGGAGATGGCAATAGTCCTGCACGAGTAGTTGCACCCACCAAAGTAAAGTGTGGAAGTTGAAGAGGAATAGATGTTGCTCCTGGTCCCTTTCCAACAATCACATCCACTCGGAAATCTTCCATCGCCAAATAGAGAAGTTCTTCAGCTGGACGAGAGAGTCTGTGAATTTCATCCAGGAAGAG
>CALEZA010000030.1 GCA_937927965.1 uncultured Candidatus Planktophila sp. | reverse complement strand
ATCTTGTCCTCTGTGAGGCGATCGAAATCAATCTCTTGGAGATCTTTAAAGGGGCCAAAGCCTGAGATTTTCAGTGAGTGGATACGCATTACTTATCCTCTGAAATCTTTAGGGAGAGGGCAGTGCAGCACTCATCGATAACAGCGCCCAGTGCATCAGATGCTGGCTGGCCAGTGACCTTCTCAACAAAGCGGCGAGTTACTTCTTCTGCTCGCAGCTCATTGACCGAGACTCGGACGCCATCTGACTCAATTCCATATGCTGACTGGCGCTGATAGCTAAATTCAACAAGGTGTGGAAACTTTCTGCGAAGAGTCTCCACCACATCTGATTTCATCACTGTGTCGGTGAGAATAATCTTGGCCCACTTATCAGACTTTGGTGTGGCATCACTGAGAATCTCATCGAGTGAGCCCTCTAACTGGATCATTCCTCTAAACTCTGGAATATCGCAGCTCTCAATGCTTTTTTCTGCAACACCATCTTTAGTCATCTCAAGAGAGAGAATCTGCTTCTTATGATCTCGCTCAGAAAATGAGAATGCGATGGGAGATCCTGAGTAACGAAGAACTGTGGCCCCTGGTGCTGTGATCTTGTTCTGGAAACCATGAAGGTGTCCCATCGCCACATAATCAATACCCGCAAAGACAGAAGACGGAGCTTCGCCCAGATTTCCCACCTTTGTGTTGCGCTCTGAATCTGATGGAACGCCACTTTGGATAAAGGCGTGTGATGCCACAAGAGTCTTGATTGGTTTGGAAGTCTTCTTCTGGCGCTGCGTCACATCCTCCAGAATCTTCTCCACTGCATGGCGAAGAACAGCCTCATGGCGTGGCTCTACTGGCCACTGATTCACATCACTACCTGTATCTGAATCAGGCTCTATATATGGAATGCCATATGCAAGGAGGATGTGATCGTCTGCCTCAATCTCAACAGGTGTGGTGATCTGATTGAGCTTTGTTCTAAAGTGAAGACCGAGAGGACCCATAAAGCGAGTATTAGTTCCCAGTCTCACTCGACTATCGTGATTTCCTGCTGTAATCAGTGTTCTCACACCGAGAGCACGGATGCGATCGAGAGTATCTTCAAAGAGCTCAATAGATTCAGTTGAAGGAATTCTCTTGTCATAGATATCTCCTGAGACAACAAGGAGATCGGGTTTGACCTTCGCTAATTGGTCATCAATTAACCAATCCAGAAATTCCTCATGAGCCTGCTGCAATGAGAATTGGTCAAGGCGCTTGCCTATATGCCAATCTGATGTGTGCAGGATCCTCATGGCGCTAATCTAACTGGGATAGGTGACATCGCCAATCAGAAACCGTCCACAAGAGATATCCACAGATTTAGCGACGGGCCAGCGTGGCTGTAATCAACGGATTGCCCATCGCTTCTAGCTCCTTGAGGATGTTCTTAGGAGTAGCAGGGTGGAGGGCGATGCATCCAAGGAGATGTTCAGCATCTCCTCTCAGGTCGCTGTTTGTTGATTGCATTCCGCACTTTAAGAGAGCAACAATCTGCTCCTTCTTTGAGTTGGAGAGCTTTTTCCAAGAGAGATTTTCTTTATAGACAGTGTTTAGATACGGATCAACATCAAACTCTTCTTGATCTGCATTCTCACAAGCAGTATCAACAATGACATCCTCTGCAGCATCTGTGAGTTTGACACCGTATTTCTCTGTGTATTCAGTGTAGGTATCGCCTGCCGCAAAGTGAGCAAGAGCTGGTGCATAGAGTTCACTCAAGCTCTCGTAGTTGTAGATGATTTCATCCCAAGATTCGCCAAAGTTGACGAGTAGATCTGCAGCGCGATCAGGATCAATGGTTTGGTCAGTCTCAATCCAATTGCGATCTTCGTAACCTGCAAGAACTCCACCCACTGACCATCCATCATCAAAATCAGAGTTAGCAAACTCTTCACCGAGAGTTGCATGTGAGATGAAGAGATCCATGACTCGATAGCCATTGCGGTAGGTGAGTTGGAAGCCATCAACGCCCACAAGCTCAGTCCAGAGTGCGCGATGGAGAAATTCGGATTTAATCAATTGGAAGAGATTCAGTTCATTGATCTCAACTTTTGCCTCTTTGTAATCCTCATCAATGGCAGAAAAGGGATGGCCCTGTGCCGCTATTGCTTTAAGGAGGGACTTATCGATAGTGGGCTGAGTGGTGGATTCGGCAAACCAACCATTGGTGCTGCTATATCCGCTAGTGCTGCGCGGGCTAGCAATAGGAAAGAGGGAAGATGTCGGCAGATATGGCTGCTCTGCTGCTGGAGTATTGAGCTTGGGATATCCCATAAGAGCCAGGGTGGCTCGCTGCTC
>CALEZA010000029.1 GCA_937927965.1 uncultured Candidatus Planktophila sp. | reverse complement strand
TCTTCATTGAGTGGATCTTCGATAGAGACGATTGGGTATGCGCTGACCAGCTCTGCGTAATAAGCGATCATCTCATCTGAGGTGAGGAGCTTTCCTTCAAACTTATACTTTCCGTTGTCATGGAATTCAGTTGCTGCAACATCCATGGCAAGAGCGATATCTGTGCCTGGCTTAAAGCCTGCAGCTGAGATTGCTTCGATGATCAAATCAAGAGCTGCGCGGTTTGAATCAAGGTTCGGAGCAAATCCACCTTCATCTCCAACAGATGTTGCAAGACCACGCTTCTTCAATACAGCCTTGAGTGCGTGATAAATCTCAGCGCCCCACTGGAGTGAATCGCGGAATGTCTCTGCACCGATTGGAGCAATCATAAATTCCTGAACATCAACATTTGTATCAGCATGCGCTCCACCATTGAGAATATTCATCATTGGAACTGGAAGAACATGTGCATTTGGTCCACCGACATAGCGGAAGAGTGAGAGATCTGATGACTCTGCAGATGCCTTTGCAACTGCAAGTGAAACACCAAGAATTGAGTTAGCTCCAAGGCGTGACTTATTTGGTGTGCCATCGAGAGCGATCATCGCTGCATCTATAGTGCGCTGATCTTGTGAGTCATAACCTACGATTTCAGGTGCAATCTCATCGTTTACAAACTTCACTGCGTTAAGGACACCCTTACCGAGGTAGCGCTTCTTATCGCCATCGCGAAGCTCTGATGCTTCAAAAGCACCAGTGGAGGCACCGCTTGGAACTGCAGCACGAGCCTGTGTGCCATCTTCGAGCAAAACTTCAACTTCAACAGTTGGGTTTCCGCGTGAATCGAGAATTTCGCGAGCATAGATTGCATCAATAATTGCCACTGGGGTCTCCTTAAGAGTTAAAAGGGATTGCTTATACGAAAGATTGCATCAGCGCTCATCGTTGAACGACCTGTGCCAATCTTACCGCGAGCCTTGCTGGGCCTGAATCTCTCGAATTGCTGCGTGAGCCTGCGCCCTCAGGGCTAATTCAGGGTCGATTTCATGCTCATATGCCCAAGCAATCACTGATGCGAGAGCTCGTCCCACGCTCTCTTCTGTGGCTGGCTCTGAGCTTTCAAATGCTGGGATGGAGAGAGTATTTCCATACTTATCTGCGCGATAGATCAACTTAGACATCAAAGGCAGTGCAGGTTGTGACATAGCAACTCCATCAATAGCTGATGTGCGCCCCTTCTCCTTTGCCTTAATCGCTTCCCAATTTTCAATTATCTCTTCAGTGCCGCTGACTTCAAGACCTGCAAAGACATGGGGGTGGCGACCAATGAGCTTATCCGCAATTGCACCTGCAACATCATCGATAGTAAAAGGGTCGGTTGGATGATCTTCAGCGATGCGAGAGTGGAAATAGACCTGCAGAAGAACATCACCGAGTTCTTCTTTCATGCCTTGGCGATCATCTGTTTCTATCGCATCGATAAATTCGTATGACTCTTCAAGGAGATATTTAATAAGGGATTCATGGGTTTGCTGGGCATCCCATTCACATCCACCAGGTGAGCGCAGGCGATCCATCACCTCAACTAGGCGCAGAAGCTCTGAACCAAATTGAGGTGTTGTCATAAGTTCTTACTTACTCTGTTTGTGAAGATTTCACAGCAGAGCCAGCTGAATCAAAAGCGACGATATCGCCGGTCTCTTGATCCCAAGCTCCATAGCGTGGATTAACAGTGATTTTCATTTCCTTGCCCTTTGCAGTGACAAGCTCTGAAATCTTTGAGCTGACTTCTTCTTCAGCAATTCCTGATTCCTTGAGGGCTGCAGCTAATTTGTCAGAGATGATGATTGCGCGGACATAACGATCAAAGTTAGTAGATGCAATCTGTGCTGCAACGAGGTTGCCTGCAAATGCGCTCTCTCCACCACTTTGCGTGACCATCTCGGAACGAGTTGTAGCAAGTTCTGTCTTTGTGATGGAGAGCTTGAGCTCCTTTGCAATCTCATCAAAGATAGTTGTGATGATCAAAAAGCGAAGTTGGCTGCGATTGAGCTCTGCACCCGTTTCGAGCTGCAACTGTGATGTGTCCTGCTTCTCGCGCTCTGCAAGGAGTAGGTCAACATGTCCTTGGAGCTCTGACTGTGAGATCGAGATATCGCCAAGGGTTGCAGCGCTATTTACCTGACCACAAGCAGTAAGGCCAAGGAGTGATACTGCAGCAATAAGGGCGAGAATCTTCTTCACAACGAACTCCGATATCTAAGAGATGCGCTCTTCGCACCTACTCTGTTAACTCTTTCAGCGCTTGGCGAGCAAACGCTAGGGTAGAAGTATCCCCTAATTTCTCAACTCCGTGTGCAGGAGGGGTCCAGGCTCCCGTTCGGGGAATGGCCACCATCACAGTCGAACTCTGAGATTTATAGAGCGATGAAGGGAAGATGCGGGCCAATTTGAGCTGCTTGGACTCAGGCAGGACTAGAGGTGAGATCCTCACATACTTTCCAGAGAGAACTACCTCTCGAATTCCATGGGACTTAGCAAAGGCTCGAAGAAGTGCCACTTCAAGTAGTGCAATAGCTTCCTCAGGAAGTTCCCCGAAGCGATCGATGAGTTCTTCTCGAATGGAATCAACATCGCTCTCGCTCTTCACATCTGCCAATCTGCGATAGAGATCTAAGCGAAGTCTCTCTCCTGGCACATAACTCTCAGACAGGTGTGCATTAATAGGTAATTCGATTTTGCATTCATGGTTAACTTCTTCGCCCTCGACAATTCCAGATTTGTAATCGTTGACTGCCTCTCCCACCATGCGCATATAGAGATCAAATCCCACATCAGCGATATGTCCTGATTGCTCTCCGCCAAGAAGATTTCCTGCTCCTCGAATCTCCAAATCTTTAAGAGCAACTCTCATTCCTGAACCAAGATCGGTGTTTGTCGCAATCGTCTTAAGGCGATCGAGTGCAACTTCTGTTAATGGCTTATCTGCTGGATAGAGGAAGTAGGCATATCCTCGTTCACGACCTCTTCCCACGCGGCCACGCAATTGGTGAAGCTGCGAGAGTCCAAAGTTTTCTGCATGTTCAACAATCAAAGTGTTTGCATTGGGAATATCTAGCCCGCTCTCAACAATGGTGGTGCAAACCAAAACATCGAAATCTCTATTCCAAAAACCTAGAATCACATCTTCTAATTGAGTCTCACTCATCTGACCATGAGCCACTCGCACGCGAGCTTCAGGAATCAGTTCTTGAATATGGGATGCGGCACGATCAATACTTTCCACGCGATTGTGAAGATAGAAGATCTGACCATCACGCAAGAGTTCACGGTGAATAGCTGCTTTTATCTGCGCCTCATCTGCAGGTCCCACATAAGTCAGAATGGGATGGCGCTCCTCAGGAGGGGTAGTGATCGTGGACATCTCACGAATACCTGTCACAGCCATCTCAAGTGTGCGTGGAATAGGCGTTGCAGACATCGCCAAGACATCGACTGTCGTACGCATCTTCTTCAGCGATTCTTTCTGCTCCACGCCAAAGCGTTGCTCCTCATCAACAATGACAAGGCCTAAATCCTTAAAGACCACATCAGAGGAGAGAAGTCGATGAGTTCCCACAATCACATCAAGAGAACCTGTCTCTAACTCCTTCAAGATTTCCTTAGATTCCTTAGCGGTATTAAAGCGAGAGATGCCTGAGACCTTGATAGGAAATCCTGCATATCGCTCTGCAAAAGTTTTGGAGTGCTGCTGCACAAGAAGCGTGGTGGGGACAAGAACTGCAACCTGCTTGCCATCTTGCACCGCTTTAAATGCAGCACGAATTGCAATCTCAGTCTTTCCATATCCCACATCACCACAGATGATGCGATCCATTGGATATGGGCGCTCCATATCGCGCTTGACATCTTCAATTGTGGAAAGTTGATCTGGAGTTTCAATATAAGAGAAGGCATCTTCTAGTTCACGCTGCCATGGAGTATCTGGTGAGAACGCATATCCAGGAGCACTTGTGCGGGCTGCATAGAGTCGAATGAGCTCTCCTGCAATCTGTCGCACCGCTTTGCGAGCACGACCCTTTGCCTTCTGCCACTCACCGCTTCCGATGCGGTGGACTGCAGGTGCTTCACCACCCACATACTTACTAATTTGTTCAAGAGTGTCGGTAGGAACAAAGATGCGATCTCCCGGTTGACCACGCTTTGCTGGTGCATACTCAATCACCAAATATTCTCTAGTGACTCCCCCTACTGTGCGCTGTGCCATCTCCATATAGCGGCCGATTCCATGTTGTTCGTGAACAACAAAATCTCCCGCTCTTAATTCAAGAGGATCGATAGCCTGCTTGCGTTTTGTTGGCATGCGGGCAGCATCTTTTGATGTGACCTTACTGCCAGAGAGATCTCGCTCAGTAATAAAGAGAACTTCTAAATCTTCACTTGTAAATCCATGGGAAAGAGTTGATTGGAAGATGTGAATTGAGCCCTTGGTGGGACGAGCTGTTAGCCCACCTTGCACCAATTGCACAGGCAGATCTGCATCTCTAAAGATTCCTGCATATCTCTCAGCCATGCCATGACCGGTTGCTGCAAAGAGCACGATTTGACGCTGATTGAGTCCATCTCCGAGGAGCTGGCAGAGCCTTTCCACATTACCTCTCATAGGTTCAATCGGTGCAAAGTCTGTGAAATAGGCGCTCTCATCGAGGTCTGTGCCAAAGGTATTCAGGGATGTGCTCTGCATCTGGTGACGACTGATTTCATCTTGCAGCTCTTGCCAATCAAGATAAGTGACCTTATCTACTGGCATTGGAGCATCTGCGCCAATGGATGCGCTCGACCATGAAGCTTGCAGGAATTCTTCATTAGTCTCAATCAAATCTGCCGTGCGAGATTTAATCCGCTCCTCATCGATAAAGATGATGCGGCTCTTTGGGTCAATTCGATCAAAGATAGTTGCATGGTCATCAACTAAGAATGGAATAAGTGATTCCATTCCATCAACACTGATGCCTTGAGATATTTTTTCTAATACTTCAATAGCACCTGGAAATCTGGTTTTGAGTTTTTCTGCTTTTTCCTTAATTGCATCCGTAATCAGCATTTCTCTGCACGGAATGATTGCAAGAGATCCAATAACAGGTTTAGTGGTCCGCTGATCTGAGATATCAAAGTAGGCAAGCTCTTCAATCTCATCTCCAAAGAAATCGATTCGCACTGGGTAATCTGCAAGAGGTAAGAAGACATCGACAATTCCGCCTCTCACCGCAAACTCCCCTCGCTTTTCAACGAGATCTGTGCGGGTGTAAGAGAGAGCTGAGAAATGTTCAATCAATTCGGTCAGTGAAACCTCTTGACCGAGTTCAATAGTGCGTAGAGGTTCAGATGCAAGGGAGGCAATAAAGCGATGAATAACGCTTCGAATGGGTGCAACGACAATTGCTCGCTCGCCTTTTTCTAAATCGCGCAGAGCGCTAAGAGTTTTAATGCGCTGAGCCACAGTGTCACTTCGAGGACTCAGGCGCTCATGAGGAAGGGTCTCCCATGCAGGAAATTCAAAGACAGTTGGATGAAGATTGCGGAGATCTTCTGCGAGATCTTCGGCACCGCGACTTGAGCTTGTCACCACAAGGATGGGATCTGTGGCGGCAAGGGCTGCAATCAAAAATGGATTGGCAGAAGATGGCGAAATTACACGCTGATGGCTGGAGAGCGATTGAGCGAGAGAGCCATCTGCCTCAAGGTGGGCCAATAAGCCTCTCATCATGAGCTCCTTCCAACGCGCCTATGCCCCACTTCAGAAAGAAGGGGGGCTCGACTAATCCAATAGTAGCCCCTGTCGATGATTTCGAATAATGAGATGTAGCGTCTCAAAGCTGGGGCGATGAATGCGAGAATTACCCTGTGACCCAGCAGCAGATCTCATCAGCAATCATCGCAAATGATGATGCAGCACTTCGCAGTGATGTGCGCCGCTTGGGCGATCTCCTTGGTCAATCACTTGTTCGCCAAGAAGGACCTGAACTACTCGACCTCGTTGAGAAGGTGCGTAAAGCAGTTCGTGAAGATGGCGAAGATGCAATTCTTGCCAACATTACAGATGAGCAAGCAGTCGATCTTGTTCGTGCATTTAGTACTTACTTTCATTTAGCAAATGTTGCAGAGCAGGTACACCGCTCTCGTGTAATTTCAGAGGCCCGTCGCGATGGAAAGTCATGGCTCACACAAGCAGTCGATCGCATTATTGAGGCACAGAAGAATCCTGCAACAGGACATGAATTCACATTAGAAGATGTCAAGAAGTGGGTGTCTGAACTTCAGGTGCGACCTGTCTTTACTGCTCACCCAACGGAGGCTGCGCGTCGCTCCATTCTTGGAAAGCTCTCTGAGATTTCTACTCTCCTTGATCTTCCCAAGAGTGTCACACAAGATGAGCGTTTAGCAGAAACAGTTGATCTTCTCTGGCAGACAGATGAATTGCGCTTGGATCGTCCAGAGCCACTCGATGAAGCGATGAATGCTCTCTATTATCTTGATGACCTTGCAAAGCAGACAGTGCCTGAAGTGCTCAATGACTTTGCGAGAGAGCTCAAGCGACTTGATATTGAATTGCCCGTGACAGCTCGCCCATTGACCTTTGGTACTTGGATTGGCGGAGATAGAGATGGCAATCCCAACATCACTCCGCAAGTAACTGAGGATGCAGTAGTTCTTCAAGTGGGCCACGCTATTCGCACCACTATCGCTGCTATGGACCGCCTTCGCCAAATGCTCTCTGTCTCTACTCGTATTGCAGGTGCGACACCTGAACTCACTGCATCCGTTGAAGAAGATCTCAAGCACATTCCTGAGTTTGAACAGCGCTTCTTAAGGCTTAATGTGCAGGAGCCATATCGCCTTAAAGCAACAGCGATTGTGCATCGCCTTGCCTTTACTCGTAATCGCCATGCGGCAGGTGGCCCACATGTTCCTGGCCGTGACTATGCCAATACCTCAGAGCTTCTTGCAGACCTTACATTGATGCGTGATTCCCTCTTTGCTCATCGTGGAGAGCTCATCGCCACAGGTCTTCTTGAGCGCACAATCCGCACAGTGGCAGCTTTTGGCCTCACACATGCAACACTCGATATTCGTGAGCACTCTGATGCTCATCACAATGCATTGGCTCAATTCTTCGGCGATGACTATCTCGCCAAGAGCCATGATGAGAAGTTCCCTATTCTGATCTCAGAGCTGGCAAACGGATTGAAGCGAAGCGCATCATCTCTCGATGCTGCGGGAGCAAAGACTCTCAATACCTTTGTGGCAATCTCAGATTTGATTGAACGCTTTGGTCCTGAAGTCATTGAGACATACATCGTCTCTATGACAAAGGGCGCTGATGATTTGATTGCCGCTGTTCTTCTTGGCAAGTATGCAGGTCTTGTGGATCTCGATAAGGGCATCGCCAAAGTTGGATTTGCACCACTTCTTGAAACTGTTGCAGAGCTTCGCGCTGCTGGAGATATTTTGGAGAAGCTACTTTCTAATCCAACATACCGCTCCCTTGTGACTCTTCGCGGTAACCTACAAGAAGTCATGCTGGGATATTCAGATTCCAATAAGGATGCTGGTATTGCAACTAGCCAGTGGGAAATCCACCGCGCTCAGCGTCGTTTGAGAGATGTTGCGATGAAGCATGGTGTGAAGCTTCGCCTCTTCCATGGTCGCGGAGGCTCTGTTGGCCGAGGTGGTGGTCCAACATATGAAGCTCTCGTTGCACTTCCATGGGGTTCAGTCGATGGTGAAATTAA
>CALEZA010000028.1 GCA_937927965.1 uncultured Candidatus Planktophila sp. | reverse complement strand
TGCGCCGCTCTTCAGACCGTCCGGCCAATCGGTCGATCTCCTCGTCAAGGTCGCGCGTCGCGGACACCTCCAGTTTACGCAGGGCGGCAATGTCCTCTTCCTGCGCCTTGATGTCGCGCAGCGCGTCCGCTTGTTGGGCAAGCCCGAGCACGAGCTCGCGCACCTGCGGGATTTGCCCCGTGGTGCCCAGGCCTTGCAGGAAGTTGAGCGCCTTCCCCATCTTTGACTCCGAGAATTGCTAGTACCTGTTGGAAGAGTTCTTCAGTTGTCTCTTCATCGAATGAGATGCGAACTTCAGTAGCACTGACCTTCCCAAAGTTAATGCCACGAGCATTTGCTCTCTCGTGTGTTGCCCGAGCATCTGCGACATCTACAGTCACGGTGTCAAAGACGATCCCATTTCGGGATTGTGAAGCAAGCTGCAATCGAGATGCAAAGTTATGAACACGCTCTGCGATCGAGCGCAGTCCTGCTGGGCCATGCCACATCGCATAGAAAGCGCTCATATTGGCAAGGAGTACTTGCGCAGTACAGATATTTGAGGTCGCCTTGTCGCGACGAATATGTTGCTCACGCGTTTGAAGAGCAAGTCGAAATGCTGGCTTTCCAGTGGCATCAATACTCTGACCGACTAAGCGACCAGGCATGGAACGCTCAAGACCATTGCGCACTGCGAGGAAGCCTGCGTGAGGGCCACCGAATCCCATTGGAACTCCAAAGCGCTGGGAGGTGCCGACAGCGATATCTGCGCCCCACTCCCCTGGTGGCTTAAGCAATGTGAGCGCGAGAAGATCGGTAGCTGCTATCACAAAAGCGTTTTTCGAATGAGCAAATTCGGTCACTGCAGAGAAATCTAGAACTTCACCCGTTGTATCTGGATATTGCAGAAGAAGACCGAAGAATTCTCCTTCATAGCCATCAGCGGCGAGATGGCCAGCATCTACCTCAACCACCTTGATACCAAGCGGCTTGGCTCTAGTGGCAACCACTGCCTTTGTCTGAGGATGAACATGCTCTTCAATAAGAAATACTGCATCATCGCTAAGTTTGGATGCTCTACGAGCAAGCGTCATTGCCTCAGCTGCTGCAGTTGATTCGTCCAGCATTGAGGCATTGGAGATATCTAATCCCGTTAACTCACAGACCATTGTTTGAAAAGCAAAGAGCGCTTCCAGGCGACCTTGTGAAATCTCAGGCTGATATGGCGTGTAGGCGGTATACCAGGCCGGATTCTCTAGGACATTTCGCTTTACTACCGGTGGAACGACGGTGCCGTAATAACCAGTACCAATGAGAGATCTAAAAACTTTATTCTCTGATGCGATCGAGCGTAGCTCTGCGATTACTTCAACTTCGCTCTTACCGCTTTCGAGCTGACCTTCAATTACACCCTTAATTGCAATGTTGGAGGGAACTACATCTGCAATAAATGAGTTGAGATCTTTATAGCCAAGGTGTGCCAGCATCGCCGCTTCATCGGAGTGGGTTGGACCAATATGGCGATCTTCAAATGAACGGCTCACAACACTCCCCCGAGTAATTAGTTACTGGGGTGCAATATATTGTGAGTTAGGCGCCTTTCGCCTTACGACGGAGCGAGAGTTCATCGTTACCTTCGCCACCAACTACTTCGCCATTAAACTCTCCAGCCAAGGTTGAGAGTGATCCCTCCACCTCGTGCCACACTTTGCCTACAGCGATTCCGAAGACACCTTGACCACCCATAAGAAGGTCGACAATTTCATCGGGGCTAGAGCATTCATAGATAGAAGCGCCATCGCTCATCAAGG
>CALEZA010000027.1 GCA_937927965.1 uncultured Candidatus Planktophila sp. | reverse complement strand
ATATCAATCTGAAATACAGGTCGAGATCCATCGAGCGTTCCGATCGTCAGGAGCGAGAATGGCGCTGAGTCTGTTGTTTCGTAGAGCGCCTCTGCCGCAGCCATCTTCATTGGTTGTTGCTCAGTCATCACCTTTCCGATGGCATCACCAGATACTCCAACGAGGACGAAGGAGATGATTACTGTGACAAGACCTGTTTTGAGAGTTGGACGTGCCATCTCTGAATCCTTCTTCTTCAAGAGCAGGTAGGCGGAGATTCCAGCCATAAATGCTCCCGCTGCAAAGAAGGCGGATGGGATTGTATGGAGGAAAGTAACAATCGCGGTCTTCTGGAAGAGGACTTCAAAGATGTTTGTCAGCTCTGCTCGATTCCGCTCGGTATTGATTGTGTATGCAACAGGGTGCTGCATCCAAGAGTTGGCAGCCAAGATGAAATAAGCAGAAAGTAGGGTTCCGGTTGCTGCTAGCCAGATTGTTGCAAGGTGCAACTTCTTTGGCAGGCGATCCCAACCGAATATCCAAAGACCTAAGAATGTTGATTCAAGGAAGAAGGCAAGTAAGCCTTCCATTGCTAGTGGGGCTCCGAAGATATCGCCGACAAATCGTGAGTATGTTGACCAGTTCATTCCGAACTGGAACTCCTGAACAATTCCAGTCACAACACCGATAGCGAAGTTAATAAGGAATAACTTTCCGAAAAACTTAGTCGCTCGTAGGTATTTGAGATTGTTCTTTCGATACCACGCTGTTTGTAGGCCTGCCACTAAGAATCCAAGACCGATTGTGATCGGCACGAAAAGGAAGTGGTAGACGGTGGTAATCGCGAATTGCCATCTCGCTAGATCGAGGGCGTTCATGAAACTCTCCGTTTCTCACATAGGCATCAGCGCCCATGTATTTGCGTTGCCTCTATCTTCCGCCTTTGCGCCTATGAAAGTGAGCGAGTTTGCTGTAGCACGCCTCACACCCCTGTTTTTCACGCTCAGAGCGCTGAGGGCTAGCACTCCTGCGATGCGGATTGGCTCTTCTCCCCCTGCTCTTGATACCCTTGCTCCCTGCTCATCGCCTCCGCGGTCGGGCGCAACCAATTTAGTCAGGAGTACCGCTGTGGCATCAACATGCGACATCTGTGGCAAGGGCCCAAGCTTTGGAAATAATGTTTCACACTCACAGGTGAAGACTCGTCGTCGTTGGAATCCAAATATCCAGCGCGTGAAGACACTCGTTAAGGGTGCATCTAAGCGTCAGAATGTTTGCACATCTTGCCTTAAGGCTGGCAAGGTTGCTCGCGCTTAATTAATTCTTACTTGAAATGGCTCCAGGAAACTGGGGCCATTTTTATTTCCTCATCCCGATAGATAGCGCTAAATCCTTCACCCTTTACAACTCTTCCCACGCATATTCCAGGAAGATCATTTCCTGTTGCCAGCAACACATGATCTTCCCCGCCTTGCAATATCCAATTCCAGATATCGCTACCCATTTCTAGGGATAGTGAATGCAGTTGATCAAACTCTTCATTAGTTGCAGCTAGCTCTCCATCAAATTCAAATCTGACTTGCGATGCCTTTGCCATCTGCAGACCTTGAATAATTAACGCATCGCTCACATCACACATTGATGTGGCCTTAGAGAAGTCAAGACCTAAATCCAAAGTTGGGGATTTATATTCAGTCACTGCCTTCACGCTTTCCTGAGACCCTAGTGCGAGCCCACGGCTAAGAATCTCTAGCCCAGCAGCCGACCATCCTGTGAGCGATGAAAGATAAATCCAATCTCCCGCTTGAGCTCCTTTTCGAGTAATGACTTTTGAAGTTGAACCCACCGCTGTGATTATGATGGAGAGAGTTTCAGAACGCGCCAAGTCACCTCCAACTACGAGAGCGCCCACTTCATCTGCCTGAGATCGAATACCTTTTGCAAGATCTGCAATCCATTCAAGACTTTCAGCGCCAGTAAGCGTTGCAGCAACGAGCAAGTATTCACACTTGCCGTTCATGCTCAACACATCCGCAATATTGGCAGCTGCTACGCGACGGCCGATTTCAAACGCAGTGGACCATTCTTTCTTAAAGTGAACCCCATCAACGGCTATATCGGTCGTGAGAATCTGCTGATTGCTGCCTTGGACTACGGCTGCGTCATCTCCAATACCGACTGAAATTCGCTGATCGCTGCTGGAAAATATCTCAGCCAAGAGCGCGATGACCTGCTCTTCTGAGAATTCCATAGTCAGAAACCTATCTCATGGGGTACCGTGCGCGTATGAGCGTACAGGCATATATCTTGATTCAAACCGATGTCGGCAAGGCATCATCTGTTACTTCCGCTATTGCATCAATTCCTGGCGTTACTCTCGCCGAAGGAATTACAGGTCCATACGATGTGATCATGCGAGCAGAGGCTGCCTCCATGGAGGAGTTCGGTCGTTTGATTTTGGCTAAGGTGCAAGCTGTTCCTGGAATCACTCGCACTCTCACCTGCCCTGTTACTGGCTGAGCAACTCCGTAATAACCTCAGTATAAGAAAGCCCTGTTGCAGCCCACATCTTGGGAAATACTGATGTGCTTGTAAAACCTGGCATCGTGTTAAGTTCGTTGATAATAATTTCATTACTTGGGGTAAGGAAGAAATCCACGCGGGCTAATCCCCTGCAATCGAGAGCTTTGAAAGCTTCAACAGCTTTTACTCTAATCTCATCGCTAATCTTCTTATCTATCGGTGCTGGCAATTCGATAGTTGTTGCACCATCTAGATACTTGGCTTCGAAATCATAGAATTCGAATTTTGGATCGATAGCTATTTTTCCAACAACAGAGGCAGTTGGAACCCCCTTTATCTCAAGCACAGCACATTCGATCTCAGAGCCCACTACCGCATTTTCAATCATCACTTTGGTATCAAAGGTGAAGGCCTCATTGATTGCCGATGCAAGCTCACTCTCAGCCTTGACCTTAGTAGTGCCCCGACTTGATCCTCCGCGAGCAGGCTTCACAAATACAGGGTATGAAAGAGATGAAGCGTCACGGGTTACCTGCGCCGCATTCTTCTTCCATTGTTCATCAGTTACCGTGATTCCTTCTGCTACAGCGATTTTATGAGAGGCGAAAATCGGCTTTGCAAAGGATTTATCCATTGCAACGGCAGATGCTAAAACTCCAGATCCCACATACTTCATATCTGCCATTTCAAGAAGACCTTGAATTGTTCCGTCTTCACCGTATGGGCCGTGAAGAACTGGGAAGACAATATCGATATTCAGGTTCGCTCCCTCGACAGAGAAACCTGCAACATCTGCAACTACAGGTGGTGCATCCTCTGACACAAGAGGTAGGACGCCATCATTAATCTGAAGTGGGTAATCAAGGGGTAGGTGAACCCACTTCCCACTCTTTGTTATTCCAATTAATACTGGTTCGAAGAGAGTGCGATCAATAGCGCTGACTATTCCACCTGCAGAGATGCAAGAAATTTCATGTTCGCTGCTTCGTCCGCCGCAGAGTATTGCTACACGCTTCATCGAATGAAATTCTCCGCCTTCGTCGTAATCTCCATCAAACGCTGGAGCGCCTGATCTGGTGTGAGGTTGCCATTAACAATATCTGCTACTGATTCAATAACTGGTACTTCCACTCCCACGCGATGGGCGATTTCTACTACAGCTCCAGCAGAGGCGACACCTTCAACGGTCTTTGCCACTTGAGCACGCGTAGTCTCCATGGAACCTGTGCGGCCTAACACCTCCCCAAAGGTTCGATTGCGTGAAAGTGGCGAGCCACAACTTGCCACTAAATCACCCATTCCAGCAAGACCTGCTGCTGTAAGAGGATCAGAGCCATGGGCTGCGCAGAGACGAGCCACTTCATTGAGCCCACGAGTAATGAGCATCGCCTGAGTATTCTCACCGAAGCCCATTCCGATAGAAATACCCACTGAGAGCGCGATGACAGATTTAATTGCACCAGCAAGTTCACACCCCATGACATCGGTAGAGGTGTAGGTGCGGTAATACGGAGTGCGGAAAAGCTCACGAATAAAGTCAGCAAGATCTTGTGAAGCTGCTGCTGCAACAGCACCTGCAGGCTGTCGCAGAACTAATTCATCCGCAAGATTTGGACCAGTAATTACGCCTACTGAGCCCACTCCCCACATCTGTTCAATAATCTCAGTCATTCTCATCTGAGTACTGATTTCAATACCTTTGAGCGTGCTCACCACGATGGCGTTGTCAGCTACCAGAGGTTTCCACTCCTCAAGCATGGACCGCAACTGTTGAGCAGGAATTGCAAGAACATATATGTGCGAGTGCGAGAAAGCTTCAGTGATGCTCGAAGTTGCTTTCAGTTCTTTAGGCAGAATATGGTTTTCAAGATACTTCTTATTGGTATGTGAGGTATTGATTTCGCCCACAACTTCTTCGCTTCGACCCCACAAGAGGACATCATTTCCCGCATCATGGAGAACTTGGGCCATTGTTGAACCCCAAGCTCCAGCACCAAATACTGTTACTTTCTCCTTCACTTCTTCGCCTTCTTCTTAAAGTTTCCTGTGCGAGGAAGAGGCGATGTGTGTGGATCGAAAATTTCTATGGGGCGTTTTTCTCCACGGAGTTCTTCAAGCATGGAAGTAATTGCCGACATGATTGCAGCTGTTGCTTCAATCAGCGCCTCGGGATCTTCATGGCGACCTTTCCATGCAGATAGATCCACAGGTTTTCCAACACGCATCTCAATTGTCTTGCGAGGAAAGAGGTAGATGCGATTGGTGTAACGCGGAAGAATTTTTTGTGAGCCCCACTGAGCTATTGGGATTACTGGAGTATCTGTGGCAAGAGCCAAACGAGCACATCCCGTCTTGGCGACCATCGGCCAGAGATTCTCATCTCTAGTGAGAGTGCCCTCAGGGTAAACACCTAATAGGTGGCCCTTCTCCAAGAGAATTTTTGCGTGGTCCACAGCCTTGCGTGCATCAGGGCCTTCGCGCTCTACAGGAATCTGTCCTGCAGCCAATAGAACCTTGCCCACGACGGGAACTTTGAAAACACCAGACTTGCCTAGATAGCGGGGTGCACGCCCATTTGTGTAGAGAAGATCTGTTAGCACCAATACATCGGCATATGAGAGATGGTTTGATGCAACGATTACTCGACCGCTGGCAGGAATATTCTCCACACCCTGCCAATCACGCTTCATAATCACTCTAAATATCGGAATGATGATTGAAGTCCAGAATTTAAATGCAAAGTTAGTGCCGAGTGGATACCCTCGAGGTGGGTCATAGGAAACCTTGAACTCGGACATAGTCGCAATCTTACGGGCTTACTTGGAAATAAAAAGAGAATGGAGTCGGCATTTGCCGACTCCATTCAGGAAGGTGAGAGAAGAATTACTTCTTCTTTGCTGCCTTCTTTACAACCTTCTTAGCTGCCTTCTTTGCTGCTGGCTTCTTAGCCGCTGCCTTCTTAGCAACCTTCTTTACTGCCTTCTTTGCTGCTGGCTTCTTAGCCGCTGCCTTCTTAGCCGCTGGCTTTGCAGCTGGCTTAGCTACTGGCTTTGGTTCTGGCTTTGGAGCTGGACCGAGCTTGCGATCGCCAGTGATGATCTCCTTGAGAGCCTTTGCAGGAAGGAAGCGAGCCTTCTTTGAAGCCTTAATCTTGATTGATTCGCCAGTCTGTGGGTTGCGTCCCATGCGAGCCTTGCGATCTACCTTCTTGAACTTTCCGAAGTCGTTGATCATGACATCGTTACCTGCAGCCATGTTGCGAACGATTGTGTCAAAAACGATATCTACAGCGTGAGCTGCTTCCTTCTTGCTGCCGTTGAAGTGTGGGGCCAACGCAGCGATGAACTGGGCCTTATTCATTGATTTCCCCTAAGTTTTACGCGTAAAAATTAAGCTTTTGCTTAACTGCGTAAAACTTAAACCTAAAGATGGGGTGAGAGCGTTATTGCGCTGCGCGTGTCGCAATTATTTATTCGCTGTTTTTTCACACTTTTATGCGTAAAAAACTCTCATTCTGAGATTGAGGGTTGAACACTTCGCACCTCACCCGTAGGCAAAGTCCGCAATTTACGCAGACTTTAGCTGCGGATTGGGAGCGTCTGAGGCTTGTATGGAGCGCGAGTTGCTTCAAAAGCATCAATTGACGCCTCTTGTGCGAGGGTCAAGCCAATATCGTCGAGCCCCTCCATCAATCTCCAACGAGTGTAATCATCGAGTTCAAATGCAAGTGTGGTCGATCCGTAAGAGACAGTTCGTGAATCGAGATCTACAGTAATTGCTGTAGATGGCTCTGATTCTATGGTGGCCCACAGTTTTTCAACTTCTTCTTGGGAGATGATGACCGTAAGAAGCCCACCCTTAAGGGAGTTGCCACGGAAGATATCTGCAAAGCGGCTTGAGATAACTGCCTTAAATCCATAGTTTTGAAGAGCCCACACAGCATGCTCACGAGATGATCCAGTTCCAAAATCAGGTCCTGCAACTAGAACTGTTCCACCCTTGAATGCCTCTTGATTGAGCACAAAGTCAGGATCATTGCGCCATGCAGAGAAGAGTCCATCTTCAAATCCGCTACGAGTCACACGCTTGAGATAGACGGCAGGGATGATCTGATCTGTATCAACATTGCTACGACGAAGAGGAACACCTGTTCCTGTATGCGAAATAAATTTCTCCATTGTTTTCCCCTCCTACAAATCCGCTGGTGATGACAAGGTGCCCCGAAGAGCTGTCGCAGCAGCTACCTGTGGGCTCACAAGGTGTGTGCGACCACCCTTACCTTGACGCCCTTCAAAGTTTCGGTTTGAGGTAGATGCAGAGCGCTCCCCCACAGCCAATTGATCGGGATTCATTCCAAGACACATGGAGCATCCCGCATTACGCCATTCAGCACCTGCATCAATAAATACTTTGTCTAACCCTTCTGCCATCGCCTGTTGACGCACTCGCTCAGAGCCAGGCACGACCAACATGCGAAGAGAGGATGCAATCTTCTTGCCCTCAACAATTGCAGCTGCAGCACGCAAATCTTCAATGCGTCCATTGGTACAAGAACCCAAGAAAACGGTGTCAATCTTGATCTCTTTCAGTGGTGTTCCTGCTGTTAAGCCCATGTATTCAAGTGCATTCTTAGCCGCTACCTGATCGACTTCATTGGTGAAGTCAGATGGTGATGGAACCTTTGCGCTTAATGGAAGGCCTTGTCCTGGGTTTGTTCCCCAAGTAACGAATGGCTCGAGAGAAGAACCATCAATTTCAACCTCTGCATCAAATTTCGCATCTGAATCTGTGAATAGTGTCTTCCAGTAAGCAACAGCTGCATCAAAATCTTCGGGAGCATGTGGCTTGCCCTTAATGTATTCAAAAGTCTTCTCATCGGGTGCAATCAAACCTGCACGAGCTCCTGCTTCAATAGACATATTGCAGATGGTCATGCGACCTTCCATAGAAAGGTTGCGAATAGCTTCACCGCGATACTCCACGATGTAGCCCTGACCTCCACCTGTTCCAATCTTTGCAATGATTGCAAGGATGATGTCCTTTGCAGTAACACCTGGCTTGAGAGTGCCATTGACATTAATTGCCATTGTCTTTGGACGACGAGAAGAAAGTGTCTGAGTTGCTAGAACATGCTCAACTTCTGATGTTCCAATTCCAAAAGCGATTGCACCAAATGCACCGTGTGTTGAAGTATGAGAATCTCCGCAGACGATTGTCATTCCAGGCTGTGTAACACCTAGCTGCGGTCCAACAACATGGACCACACCTTGATCGACATCACCGAGTGAGTGAAGGCGCACTCCAAATTCTGCACAATTCTTCCGAAGAGTATCTACCTGCAACTTTGATACAGGATCTGCAATTGGCTTGAGAATATCAAGGGTGGGAACATTGTGATCTTCTGTTGCAATAGTTAAGTCAGGGCGACGCACTGTGCGTCCTGCAAGGCGAAGTCCATCAAATGCCTGTGGGCTTGTAACTTCATGGATGAGATGAAGATCGATATAGAGCAGATCTGGCTCGCCTTCAGCCGACCGCACAACGTGCTCTGCCCAAATCTTCTCTGCCAGTGTCTTACCCATCAGTACCTCCATCGTTTTCACGGTAAATATTGCCATCTCAACAAGCGAGATGCTAATATCACTTCATGGATGAGATGAAGATCGATATACAGCAGATCAGGCTCTCCCTCAGCTGAGCGAACAACATGCTCTGCCCAAATCTTCTCCGCTAGCGTCTTACCCATCTCTTCCTCCAGAATCTTTCTCACGGTGATATTGCCATCTCAATTAGTGGGATGCTAATATCACTTCATGGACAAGAAGAATAGCGGAGTTGGCGTCTTAGATAAAGCCGTGGCAATTCTGGGCACACTTGAATCTGGCCCCCACTCCCTCGCAGAACTTGTGGCAGTTACGGGTATTGCCCGTCCGACAGCTCACCGCCTTGCGGTAGCCCTTGAGCATCACCGCCTTGTCACAAGAGATCTGAATGGACGCTTTGTCCTTGGACCGCGTTCTGCAGAACTGGCTTTAGCAGCTGGTGAAGATCGCCTTATTGCAGCCGCTGGCCCTGCTCTAGCGGCTCTGCGAGATGCCACAGGCGAATCTGCCCAGCTCTACAAGCGCCAAGGCGATATTCGCCTCTGTGTGGCTGTGGCAGAACGCCTCTCAGGCCTTCGTGATTCCGTCCCTGTGGGTGCAGCTCTGACAATGCAGGCAGGCTCTGCCGCTCAAATTTTGATGGCATGGGAAGACTCAGAAAAGATACATCGAGTCCTAAAGAATGCTCGTTACACAGCAGCTCACCTTGCAGCAGATCGCCGCCGTGGATGGGCTCAATCCGTTGGTGAGCGAGAAGCAGGCGTAGCCTCTGTCTCCGCACCTGTCCGCGGTCCCAATGGCAAGGTCATTGCAGCTGTCTCCATCTCTGGACCTATCGAGCGCTTAGGTCGCCAACCTGGCCGCATCCACGCAGCCGCTGTGGTTGCAACAGCTGAGCGACTTACCGAACATTTGAAGCAGAGTAAGTAGCCTCTAAACTCTCGTCCTATGAAGAGGGTGTGGATCTATCTGCTTTCAGCAGTGATGGTCTTTTCGACTTTCGCAAGTATGGGCACTTCATTCGCCGCAGTAGATACCGCAGTTGGCGTTGTCACCTCAGGTTTGAGAATGTATTTCGATCCCGCTAACCCTTCAGGCTTTGTCTCGAGTACGGTTCTCAAAGATCTCTCCGGAAACGCATTCAATGGAACTCTCACAAAAACTGGCGCTTGGCCAGATGTGCAGACAGGACAGGGGCGTTATCTCGGCTTCGATGGAGCAGGTGGATATATCG
This sequence comes from uncultured Candidatus Planktophila sp., assembly GCA_937927965.1. Lineage (GTDB taxonomy): Bacteria > Actinomycetota > Actinomycetes > Nanopelagicales > Nanopelagicaceae > Planktophila. The sequence goes on along the minus strand of CALEZA010000027.1, from coordinate 1,957 downwards.
ACCTGCCTGACATCACTAGTCCATCCAACTGGAGCGGCCTGACTTTTACCTTCTATGCCAATTTTGGTAGCGGTGCCAATAATTTTGAGCGAATCTTCGACTTCGGAAATGGTGCCCAGTCAAATAACATCATCGTCGGACGAGAAGGCGTCTCCGGCAATATCTTTATAGAAATATATCGCGATGCAAGTTCTGGCGGCTACTGCCGATCAACAACTAACTCCATCGGCGTGAGCACATGGAATTACTGGGCAATCACAATGAATGGTTCAACTTGTAACATTTATAAAAATAATGTTCTCAATGCCTCACAGGCATATACCTATCTTCCATGGGCCAGAACTTTATCTAATAACTACATCGGAAAGAGCAACTGGGCAGATGCAGCATTTGAAGGTGGCATCAGTGATTTAGCAATCTACGATCGTGTACTCTCCACTACCGAGCTCACACAAAACTACAACGCTGGGGTGGATATAGCGCCACCGACCATCTCCCCCACAATGTTGAGTTCACCCGAAAATTCATTAAGTGTAACAACTCTCTCCACAGGAGAAACTTCCTATTACACGCTCTTAAGTACTGGTGACTACACCAAGGTAAGTCTGACATCCTCAGGAGCACTCTCATTTGTCAGTAACCCCAATTATGAAGCGCCTGCTGACTTAGATACTAACAACCAATATGGTTTTGATGTGCGGGTAGCCGATGCCAACGGAAACTACACAGACTTTTATGTGCAAATTACAGTTACAAATGTTGCCGAATATGCATCGCTTTCTGCGCCATCCTTAAGCGCCAATCCATATAAAGGAATTCCTGTCACAATCACAACAACTCCAACAGCTGGAAGTACGGGCGGAAAAATCACTTATCTCGTCAACGGAAAGAGAATTGTAGGCTGTTACAAGAAAACTTACACAGGCATAGGTAATGCAACATGTCTTTGGGAGCCAGCCACCCGTGGTAATCGAGAGTTAACCATCACATTCACTCCCAATGGAAGTGAGTATGCTCCCGCCACCGTTAAGAAAACTTTCTTCGTCTCAAATCGCTCAACTACTCGTTAAAGTCGACGCCTATCCCCAACTCACGAATAACACGGGCGATAACAGGAAATCCGAAACCCTTGCGCTGAAGAAGTGATTGGATTCTGCGAATCTGAACATCGCTTTCTAGCCGCGACATCGTCGCATACTTCTTCATAGCAAGCTCAAACGCCGATTGATACTCAGCGTCATCGTCAATGCTCTCAAGAGCGTGGTTGATCTCCTCTTGAGTCACGCCTTTTTGACGAAGCTCTGTTGCGATCACGCGCTTAGAGATCTTCTTATGGTTGTGACGGGATGTGGCCCAGGCAAGAGCGAACTCTTGATCGTTAACTAACCCTGATTCTTGAAGGCGGAAGATTGTGGCATTTGCTACCTGATCTTCGACCCCACGGGTTTTGAGATGAGCGAGAAGCTCGCCCTTACTTTTTGCTCTAGCAACAAGCGCGTTAAGCGCTATTGCATAGGCTACTTCGTAAGGGTCTGAGCCCTCGCCTCTCTCAACCTTTGCGTATTGCAGAGAAATTAGAACTCAACCTCTGCTGTGGCCTCATCGATCTCTGCGATGAGCGCTGCATCGACCTCAACTGGGACGAAGCTTGCACGAATCTTAGATTCGATATCGTTGGCAAGATCTGGGTTATCAAGGAGGAAGTTACGAGAATTCTCCTTGCCCTGACCGAGCTGATCGCCCTCATATGTATACCAAGCACCAGACTTCTTTACGATGCCTAGGTCAACGCCCATATCGAGAAGTGAACCTTCGCGTGAAATACCTGTTCCGTAGATAATGTCGAACTCTGCCTGCTTGAAAGGTGGAGCCATCTTGTTCTTGACAACCTTGACGCGGGTGCGGTTACCGACAGACTCTTGTCCATCCTTCAAAGTTTCAATACGACGGATATCGA
>CALEZA010000026.1 GCA_937927965.1 uncultured Candidatus Planktophila sp. | reverse complement strand
CGTGTGCTCTTCCGATCTAGCTCTCTAGTAAATCAAGAAATGGCATTGGGTCGTACCATTCAGGACCAGAAACGCCGCCTTCCGGAACCCATATCTTGTTATGAATTAATTCCATCGCGATAACTGGGTTGATTGCAGTTTGCCAAACAACTGCCTGATCGCCGTACTCCTTCATTGACCACGAATTATCGACCACGTTGTAGATGTAACAAGCGTATGGCTTACCTTCTTTGTTAAGTCCTTTAACTAATGTTCCTGCACAAGTTTTTCCATGCATACGTTCGCCAAGTGTTGCAGGATCAGGAAGTGATGCAGCAAGTAAGTCACGAGGAGAAACAGAAATACCTTGAACTTCAACAGATTCTTTTCGATCTAATCCAAGCATATGAATTGTTTTCAAAGTTGTGATGAACTGAGCACCCAAGCCATATTTAAAGTTAACTTTTTTCGCTTCAATTTTTTGTGGGATTAAGACAACTTCTTCGTGTTCGACATTCACGCACTCAACTGGCCCAATTCCTTCAGGAAAATCAAATATTTCGATTTCGCTAAATGGCTCTGTTGTGTGCCATCCACGACCGTCTTCCCAGACGATTGGTGGGTTGAGACACTCTTCAATGGTTGTCCAAATAGAAAATGATGGAGCAAATTCATAACCTTCAACAGTTAAATTTGAACCATCTAAAACGGTTATCGAATCAATTTTACTGAAGAGATGATCGGATGCGTATTTTGCAAACACATCACTCATGCCCGGTTCGATACCCATTCCAACTAGAGCAAATATCTTTCTTTCTGCCCAGTTCCAATCTCGAGCAAACTGCTCATCACCAAGCTTCACGCCAGTTTCGGTATACGGATAGTGAGGATGTGGGCGCGATAAGGACATTGCCATATCGATGTAGTTAACATTTTCAATTTCACATGCAAGAAAAATCGGCATTACAAATCGGGGATCAACTGCGTTGATGACTACGTCAGGTGCTGCGCGCCGAATAAGGTTGCGGATGTCTTCGAGTTCTGCTGCATTAACTTCGGCTGCAGAAAATCTAGAATCCTTAACCCTTGAAACTGCTTCTTCAGCACGAGATAACGTGCGATCGGCGATGACCATAGAAGTTATGAATGATCTTCGAGATGCAATATTGGCTATTGCACGTCCTACGCCTCCAGCGCCAATTACAAGCGCCTTCATTTCTGGCCCCACATGGGATAAAACTCCGAATCAATTAGAAATCTAATTTTAATGGGAAGATTGCTTATAGGCAATTTCGGTCCCCGTAGCTCAGTGGATAGAGCAACCGCCTCCTAAGCGGTAGGTCGCAGGTTCAACTCCCGCCGGGGACACAATCTCAAAATTAGCGTTGATTTTTTGACAGGCTTTTTTCAGTTTTCTTGGGGCAATCTCCCATCAAGGAATAGAAGAATGGGGCTATGAAGAAAATACTTGCTCTCTCAGCCATGGTTGTAGTCGCATCAACAGCTCTAGTTATGCCTTCACAAGCGGCAACAAAGAGTTGCACACTCACACAGGCAATCGAAGAAGGCCCTTACTACCTAGCTGACACACCAACACGAAGTGATGTCACAGATGGTCAAGAAGGTAAGGCGATTACCTTGTCTTTCACTGTTGTCGATAGCAAGTGCAAGCCTATTAAGAACGCTCGTGTGGATATTTGGTATGCCAATGCACAGGGAGTGTATTCAGGAGTTGCATCACGAGGTGATGATCTCGGAGCAGGCACTAACTCAGGCAAGTTCTTGCGAGGAACTCAATATTCAAATGCAAAAGGTGTTGTGACTTTTAAGGGAATCTATCCAGGCTGGTATCCAGCTCGCACAATCCATATCCACCAGAAGATTTGGGTTGGAGGAAAGCAAGTTCTCACCACACAGACCTACTTCACAGATAAGCAGAACGCAGCTGTGATGGCGACTGCTCCATACAACCTTCGTGGAGCGCAGCGTGTGACTAACGGAAATGACATGGTCCTCACACGAGGCGGCACAAATCTCAGCGCTGCTTTAATGAAGTTGAGTGGATCTAAAGCATCATTCACATTCGTTGTGAATGCATAAATAAATTATTTGCGCTTAATCCTTCTAATTTCTTTACGCATCTGACGAATCTGGGCTTTCTCAGCTTTGATCGCTTTATTGGTGGGAAAAGCCCACTTCAATATAGGAATCAAAATTAAGGCCACAACAAAGTAGCCAGCTAGCCCTTGAAAGAAGAGCGCATTATTGATTCCACCGAGCATGAACTGAGTTTAAAGTGAATATCTCTACCATGCGCTATGAAACTCTAGAAGGTCAAAACGCGCTCAGCAGTGGCCTCAAATGGCTCAAGATTTGCGTAATCGAGCCATTCATCAACGAGGTCCATCCATTCTGAATCTTCGTCAATGAGGTCTTGCTCCAGAGCTTCTTCAAAGAGATCATCAAATGCTTGAGTCCAACCCACAATGCTGGCATCTCCCAGACCTGTGGTGAGGAATGTTCCGAGAACATATGGGCGATCTTGGAAGAGCTCTTCAATAGCAGCGAGTTCGCTTGAATCCTTAAGGGACTCGCTCATCTCTTCACGAAGAGCTGACCAGACTTGAAAAACTCTGCGCCAAATCTCATCAAGATTTTCAGCACGGAAAGATGCGAGTGAGTCGAATGAATCAAACTCATACTCTTCAACAGCCCAATCTCCCCAGTCATCTTTGAGGTCGTAGAAAGAGTCTGCTTCATCAGCACAACGAAGCACTGCACTTGAGTTAGCACGAGAGCTCATATCAACCCATTTCCCTAAGCGAAGACAACTGTGCGCTGCCCCACGATGAAGATGCGATCTTCAGCATAGAGGTGAACTGCTCGAGAGAGTACTCGGCGCTCAATATCTCTTCCGAGAGAGATGAGTTGCTCAGGCGTTGCCGTGTGGGAAACATGGGCCACATCTTGTTCAATAATGGGACCTTCATCCAAATCAGGTGTCACAAAGTGTGCGGTGGCTCCAATAATCTTCACACCGCGATCATGGGCCTGGTGATAAGGCTTAGCACCTTTAAACCCAGGCAAGAAAGAATGATGGATATTGATAATGCGTCCAGGAAGGCGCTTGCAGAAATCCTCAGAGAGAATCTGCATATAGCGAGCAAGGACAACAAAATCGATCTTCAACTCATCAATAGCGCTGAGAATTGCAGCTTCTTGAGACTTCTTAGTCCCAGCATCTATTGGTAGATGTTGAAATTTAATGCCATGACTTTCAACAAGCGTGCGGAGATCTTCGCGGTTTGAAATCACTAGAGGAATTTCAACGGGAAGCTCATTGAGTTCAAGAAGATAGAGGAGATCTCTTAAGCAGTGACTTTCTTTAGTGACCATGACGAGAGCGCGAGGCTTCACATCAGCAGGACGAATATGTAGGCCGTTCTTAAATTTATGGAGAGCCAGAGTGAGGTTGTTGGTGGCTCTCTCAAAGTCTTGAGGAGTCTCAATGCGCGTGCGCATCACAAAGGTATTTGTGGTGTGGTCGGTAAATTGCTGGTTCTCAACAATATTGCCTTCGCAGAGAAGAACAGCGCTCGTCATCGCATGGACTATGCCTGGTTGGTCCTCACATTGAAGGGTTGCGATGAGATCCATGCACTAAGCCTACGCGAAACTAGTGAGTAATTGTAAATCTCTGCATCTTCTTTGGCGCCCACCAGTTGCGCTCACCAAAGAGGCGCATCAGTGCAGGCACGAGAAGACCGCGAACAATCGTTGCATCCAAGATAACTGCAAGTGCAACGCCAAAACCCATCGACTTAATCGATGTGACACCGCTTGTAATGAATGCTGCGAAGACCACTGCCAAGAGAGCTGCAGCCGCTGTGATGATGCGAGCTGAACGCTGCAGACCAGTTGCTACAGCTTCAACATTGTCCTTGCCTGCCAAGTGTTCTTCACGGATTCGTGAGAGAAGGAAGAGCTCGTAGTCCATAGAAAGACCGAAGACAACAACACAGATCAAGATCACGATAGATGTGTCGAGCGTTCCCGTGAGGGTGAATGAACCCACAAGCCATTGAAGGTGGCCATCGATAAAGACCCAAGTGAGAACACCCATCGTTGCACCCAATGAAAGAACATTGAGAAGAACTGCCTTAATTGGCAAAATGATGGACCCTGTGAAGATGAAGATCAGGACGAGAACGCTGAGTGCAATCCATCCAAGTGCCCACGGAAGAGTCTTTGCAATTCCATCTTGTGAGTCTGTGTAGTCAGCTGCAACTCCACCGATCAAAGTTCCTTCTGGTGATGGAATATCACGAATATCGTGGATCAACTTCTGTGCCTCAGGTGTGCGTGGCAACATCGATTGATATGCAATCACACGAATATCTTTTCCATACGTTAGTGGAGGAACAACCGCAACGATTCCTTCAGTTGCTGCAACCTTAGCTGAGTAGGCAGCAATTTCATCTTCCTTACCCACGCCATCGATAACGATGATCTCAATTGGGTTTCCTGTCTGTCCTTCAAAGCGCTCATTCTGAAGGGCAGTTGCAACTGCAGCAGGGTTTGATTCAGGAAGCATGCGTGAATCGCCTTGAGAGAAGGCGATGTTCTTCAATGGAGCTGCAAAGAGGCCCAAAATAATGAGTGAGAGGAGAACGATGGGTACAGGTCGCTTCATGACATAGCGAGCTGTTTGTGCCCAGCGACCATCTTCCTTGGGAGTAATTGCTGACTTACGAATAACTCCCTTATCAATTTTTGATCCCACGATTGCAAGAATCGGAGGCAGACCAAAGAGTGCACCTGCTACAGCAAGTGAAACTACTGAGACTCCCGCATATCCAAATGACTTCAGGAATGGAAGTGGGAAGAAGGTCAATGAAAGCAGAGTGACGAACACGGTGAGACCTGAGTAGAAGACAGTCTTACCCGCTGTCTTGAGTGTGGTGATAATTGATTCTTCAACGCCTTTACCCCGATGGAGCTCTTCACGGAAGCGATTGACTATGAGCAGCGCATAGTCGATGCCGAGTCCAAGACCCATACCAGTGGTGAGGTTAAGAGCGTAGATGCTCACATCGGTAAAGAGAGTGAAGAGATAGAGGATAAAGAAAGCGCCGAGAATTGCTGAGACGCCCACAACAAGTGGCATAGCAGAGGCTGCAAGTGCTCCAAATACAAAAGCAAGCAAGATAAATGTCAATGGAATTGAGATTGCCTCAGAGATCTTGAGATCGTTGGAGATCTTCTCTGTGATTGCATTACCAATTACTCCCACACCACCTGCATAGAGACGGAAGCCATCTATCTCTCCGTCATATTTTTCTTGGAAGTATGCGCCCATCTCTTGGCTTGCAGGAGAGAAGGCTTCTGCACTTCCGTAAACAAGAATGTATGCAGCTTTACCATCTTTAGATTTTAGAGTTGCTTCATTGCCCGCACTCCAGAAGGAGAGAGTCTTAGAAACTCCTTGCTCTTGTGCAATTCGTGCTTCAAGTGCGAGTGCTCGCTGTGTGACTTCTGGATCAGTCACATCTTTATCTGAATCCACAACAATCACCACAGTTGGATCAGAGAGCTTTAAAGTGTCTTTGAGATAGGTATAGACCTTGTATGAATCACTATTAGGGTTTGAGTAGCCACCTGAATCGAGTCTGTTAAAGACCATTGATCCAACGCCACCTGCTGCCAGGATTGCGATAACAAAGAGTGCGACAGCCGCTTTACGGCGGCGATACATAAGGAGACCTAGTTTCTCGAACATGTGGAGAAGTATGTAGGATGAGGCTACGAAGCGGTTAGTTGAAAAGGGGGTGAGGCGCTGTGAGTAATATCTTTCCAGCAACAACAGATGATGAGCGCGATCCCCGTGAAGATCAGAGTGATGATCGCCGCCGCGAAGAAGAGATTAAGGGCGACCGCCCTCCTCACCACGAGAGCTAATTACTCGCTGGAGGATTTCTTAGGGGCTGAGTCGGTCTTGTAAAAACCTGAACCCTTAAAGACAACCCCCACCGCCGCATAGACCTTCTTGACCTCACCCTTGCATTCAGGGCACTCGGTCAGGGCATCCTCGCTAAAGGATTGGACTATTTCAAAGGCATGGCCGCATGCGCTGCATGCATATTGATATGTGGGCATCGATTGTGACCTTTCTTTCTCGCCTCTGGGGTAGCGCCTAAGTGTAAAGAGGTGACACGATAGGCGCGAATTGGCAGGGCACCTCAGCCCACTCAAGGAGGAACGATGAAGAAGCTCATGCGGGTAGCTGCAATTGCCACCTTAATTTCTCTCTCAGGAGTCGGCGCAGCAAGCGCAAACACCATCATTTCCACCACACCATCTGCTGGCCAATCGCTAGAGGCAGCTCCTAGCGCAGTGACAATCACTACCGAACTTCCACTTCTTGATACGGGAAATGAAGTCACAGTCACAGATCCATCCGGAATTCGAGTAGATGATGGAACTCTCACAGTTGCAGATAACAGCGCTGTGGTGGGGCTCAAGAATTTGATTCGCTCAGGTATCTACACCGTCACATATAACCTCCTTGCCGAAAACGATGTTCCTCTTACAGGAACATTTGTATTTAACTTTGCTGAACCTCAAGTTGTAGCAACTGTGGCTCCAGAACCAACACAAGCACCAACTCCATCTGGAAATAACGCTGGAACAACAATCTTTGTTCTTGGACTACTTCTTGCAGCACTCGTTGTAACAGTTGCGCTCGCACGCTATGCAAGAAAGCTTTATAGCGAGAGATGATTCTTAATCAAGGCGCGTACTTTCTACTCGCCTTTGCAACTATTGGAACACTTTTAGCTGCATCGCTCTTTATCCCCAATAGCGATGGAGCGCTCAGTGCTGCTGGTATAGCAATCAAGAAGAAGAGTTCCCTTCTCGCCTCTCTCTGGTTTATCACCGCTTTTCTTGCTGCAATCTTTAAAATCTCTCAAATTCTCGATTCATCTTTTCTCGATGCGCTAGATGGCAACACAATCACCTCTTATCTGACTCAAACAGCACTTGGTAAGTCGATGTTTATCCAACTCATCGCATTAGCACTTCTTGCTTTTGCACTTCCTCTCGTAAAGAGAGCACTTCCTCTTGCGATCTTCACAGGCATTGCCATTGTTGGGTTGGTATCGCCAGTCTTTCAAAGCCATTCAGCCGCAAACGGTTCCCATGCCCTTGCCATTGGAGCACTTGTAGTCCATGTTGCAGCTCTATCACTGTGGATTGGCGGGCTCTTTGGAATCCTTTTCACTCCGCGTGAACTTCGCATCACAGCTCTCTATCGCTTCTCCCACTTAGCTCTCTGGGCAGCAATTTCTGTGGTGGTAAGCGGCATCGCAACTGCGTGGACTCGCTTGCATGATGGCAAGAGTTGGAATACTCAATATGCCTATGTGGTGATTGCAAAAGTGATTCTCACAGGTGCTCTCCTTGCAATGGCAAGAGCCAATCGAAATATCTTGGCATCAGGTGATGAATTCAAACTGCTAGAGCTACTCCGCCTTATTGGTGTTGAAGCAATGGTGATGGTTGGTGTTGTGTTGATGGGTAGTTGGCTCTCACAAATTCAACCACCTGTGGGGGAGACTGCAAATCTCACTGCTGCTGAGTTGATAGTAGGCATGAAGACACCGCCAGCACCTTCACTGAAAAATATTCTTCTCCTGTGGACGCCCGATGCGCTCATGATTGCGCTCCTTGTCTTAGCAACACTTCTCTATATCAAGGGAGTAATTGTTCTCAAGAAGCGTGGAGATCAATGGCACACAGGTCGCACAGTTGCCTTTGGTGTGGGAATTGCTTTGATTGATTTTGCAACATCAGGTGGACTTGGTGTCTATGCGCTCTTCTCATTTCAGTATCACATGATTGCTCATATGTTGCTTGGAATGATTGCACCGATATTTATTGTGATGGGTGCTCCCATCACTCTTGCCTTGCGCACACTTCCACAGAGTAGAGATGGAAAAGAGAGAGGAGTGCGTGCTTTTGCACTCACCGCTCTTCACTCTCGTTACTCCATCATCCTCACAAACCCCATCACAGCTCTTGCACTCTTTGATGGCTCACTCTTTGTTCTCTACTTCACCGATCTATTCGGAAATTTAATGGGCAATCACGCAGGCCATCTCTTGATGAATATTCACTTTATCCTTGCGGGATTCCTCTTCTTTAATGTGATTATCGGCGTGGATCCAAATCCGCGTAAATACCCACATATCGTTCGCATCGTCATTCTCTTTGCAGCAATGAGCTTGCACGCCTTCTTCTCCGTGGCCCTGATGTCTGAGTCCACGCTGATCGATGGTGGTTACTACGGTTCACTGCAGACATCATGGCTTCCAGATCTCATGGCAGATCAGCGTGCTGGGGGCACAGTGGGATGGGCTATGGGGGAGATTCCTATCCTTATCGCTCTTGTCGCCACCTTTATTCTCTGGATGCGCGATGACAAGCGTGAGACAGACCGTATAGATCGCAATGAGGCGCGACTTGCCGCAATGGGTGAACCAGATGAACTTGCCGAGTACAACGCCTATCTCAATAGACTTCAGCAGCAGAATAAAGGGGAATAAGTAATGTCACTCGAAGGTGTGTATCTACTTCCAGAGGAATATAACGACCTCCGTGCAAGCGTGCGCGATTTAGCAACAAATGAAATCGAACCCTTTGCGCGAGCAGTCGATGAAGATCATCGCTATCCCCAAGAAGCACACGATGCTCTTGTGAAATCAGGTCTCTTTGCAGCTCATGTTCCAACAGCACATGGTGGCGATGGAGCAGATGCACTTGCAGTGGTCATCATTATTGAAGAGATTGCTCGTGCCTGTGGCTCAGCCTCTCTTATTCCAGCAGTTAATAAATTAGGTTCACTTCCTTTGATGTTGGGCGGAAGCCAAGAGCAGAAGAATCGTTGGTTGCCACTTCTTGCAAAAGGTCAAGGATTCTCCTACTGCCTTTCAGAATCAGAGGCAGGCTCTGACGCTGCATCTCTTAAAACAAAGGCAGAGCGCGTTGGCGATAATTGGGTTCTCAATGGAAGTAAGAAGTGGATTTCTAATGCAGGAGTCTCAGACTTCTACACAGTGATTGCGCAAACCGATCCATCTCTTGGTTCTAAAGGCATCACAGCATTTATTGTTGAAAAAAGTGATCCAGGTATTTCTTTTGGAGCTCCAGAAAAGAAGATGGGCTTTCGTGGATCTCCCACCCGTGAGGTCTACTTTGATAATGTCACAATCAGCGATGACCGCCGCATCTCTGAGATTGGTAAGGGCTTTGCTCTTGCTATGGATACTCTTGATCACACACGCATCACCATTGCAGCTCAAGCTCTTGGTTTGGCTCAAGGTGCATTTGATGCAGCAAAGAAGTATTCACATGAGCGCAAGCAATTCGGTAAGGAAATCTTTGATTTCCAAGGCATCCAATTTATGTTGGCAGATATGGCAATTGCTATCGAATCTGCACGACAACTCACCTACGCAGCAGCTGCAAAGAGTGAGAGAGGAGATGCTGACCTCAAATTCTTCTCAGCAGCATGCAAGACTCTGGCAACCGATGTGGCAATGAAGGTCACAACTGATGCTGTGCAGATTCTTGGTGGGTATGGATATGTCAGCGACTATCCTGTTGAGCGCATGATGCGTGATGCAAAACTAACTCAGATTTACGAAGGCACCAATCAGATTCAACGAATCGTTGTTGCTCGCAATATGCCCTAGAGATAACAGCTATCTAGAGCTACCAGCTATCTAGCGCAACATCCCACGCTTCACGCGGCAGATCATGTTCCATCCGTTCAAATGGATAGACAACTCCATGCTTCCATGCTCGCATTAGCGGCAGTGCGCGGTCATAGAAACCGCCACCTTGTCCTAAACGATAGCCATCAGGATCTATTGCAAGTGCGGGAACTAAGACAAGATCAATAAGTGAGAGATCTTTTATTGGATCTCCAACAGGTTCATGGAATTTTCCATTTTCCTGCAGCGCTTCTTTCGAGCCATCCCACTTCACCCATTCAAGAACTTCTCCTGCAATACGAGGAAGAAGAAGTGTTTTGCCACTATCAATGATTGCCTTGTTGAGTTCCTGTGTGTTGGGCTCACTCCCATAGGAGTAATAGGAAGCTATGACTTGGGCTTGTGAGAACTCAGGGAGGTTAAGTAGATGCACGAGAGTGTGTTCTGTGTAACGCGCATCTCTTTGGCGGCGTAATTTGGCACGCAGATCTCGCTTGATATCTGCTTTCGTTGCCACCATTGGAATCCTCTACATCTTCAATCCATGAATATTTACTTCTCAACAAGTAAGGTTAGCGATTATGGCAGAGCGTGTGCGCGTTGATGAGGTATTGACCTCTCTCTTGAGCCTCTGCCAACCTCTAGAGCCATTTGATATGCCTCTTCTCGATGCCCATGGTGCAACCTTGGCTGAGGATGTCTATGCGGGTGAGCGCTTGGTGATGAAGGCGGGAAGTCGAATCCGCTCCACACAGATTGGTCTTGCAGCTTCCATTGGTCTGGATCACCTGCCCACCAGACCACACCCTCGCGTTGTTGTGATTTCAGCTGGACCAGATTTGGTGGAGCCGGGAGATGCCCTCACAGGCGATGAAGAGTATGAGACAAATTCTTGGCTCCTCACAACAGCGGTGAGAGAGACAGGCGCAGTTGCCTATCGCGTCCACTCCATTCCTGAAAATGAAGATCAGCTTCAAGCGGTCATTGAAGATCAATTGGTGCGAGCAGATCTGATCATTATCAGCGGCGAACGCCATGATGATTCATTTGATCTCATCACTCGCACGCTCTCTCAGTTAGGTGAGATTACCTCTGTTGAGGTGGCGATCGATTCCAGTGGCCGCCATAACTTTGGGCAGATTGGTCCAGATAAGGTCCCTGTGGTCACACTCCCAGGAGATCCCATCGCCGCCTATATCTCCTTTGAATTACTAGTTCGCCCCATGATTCGCACGATGTTGGGAGCATCAACAATTCACCGCCCATCTGTGAAGGCTCGTTTGGATAAGGGTCTGACATCAGTAGCTGGTGTGCGCTCCTATATCCGTGCAATCTTGAGTGAAGATGGAAAGTCAGTTACTCCTCTGGGATCTCAAGATGAACAAGCCACCCTCTCTGATGCCAATGCCTTTATTGCAATCCCTGAAGGGGAAGGCGAAGTGGCTGCAGGCTCAGAAGTCACAGTCGTAGTTCTCGAACGACGCTATATCTAGCTATGTGGCCAGTGACTCTCGCTGGAGAGCAGATCCAACTACGACCAGCCCGCCTTCGTGATCGCGCTGCCTGGAATGAGATTCGAGCTGAGAATAAAGAGTGGCTCGCACCTTGGGAGGCTTCACTTCCAATAGTTCCTGAGGGCACACCAGCCAGTGAATTCTTAAGTAAGCGCCCTTCATTTCATGCGATGGTGCGAGCGATCAATCGTGAAGCACGAGCTGGACGCTCATACTCCTTCCTTATCTGGCATGAAAAGCAGATTGTGGGGCAGATAACTATGGGTGGAGTCATCTTGGGGGCTCTGCGTGGAGCGCATATTGGTTATTGGATAGACCGAAATTTCGCCAATCGCGGCCTCACCACTGATGCTGTGAAGACCTTGACTGCATTTGGCTTTGAACGCCTTGGCCTTCATCGCATTGAAATCAATGTTCGTCCTGAAAATGCAGCATCGTGCAAAGTTGCCGAGAAAGCTGGATATCACTTTGAAGGAGATCGGCCAGAATTTCTCCATATTTCAGGTGCGTGGCGAGACCATAAGTGCTTTGTGAAGGTCAATCATTTAGTGAAATAAACCCCTCGGAAATCCCAGAGGTTTGCACCGCCCCCAACTAATCTTGGCTCCATCATGGCATCCGGAATTATCTATCTAGCGATTATTGGCATGTGGGTTGCCTATTTTCTGCCACGCTGGATGCATAATAAAAATGAATTCTCTGGCAAGAGCGTTGAGCGTTATAAGAGCGCACTCCGTGTTGTTGCTGGTGACAACCCTAGCGCTCAATCAGGTGCAATCTTCACAGATGTTGATCGCGTAGCGCGAGTAGCACAACGCTTACTCCGCCGCCGCATTATCTTCTCCATTATTACTCTCACACTTAGTGCAACATTGGTAGGTGCAGTTATGGGAACTCTTGCAATCACTTCAATCCTTCTTCCAATCAGCGGGTTGATCATCTACATCGCAGTGGTTCGCCGCCAAGAGAATATCGCGGCAATCCAGCACCGCCGTATGGATCAGATTCACCGCCGCACAGAAGGTGTCTCTCATACCAATCTTCAACCTGTTGTTGCACCAAAGACAAATACAGAGCATTGGATTCCATTTGCAGAACGAGAAATCAGTGGAGTTACTCTCTTGCCTAAGGGAACTGCAGCAGCTCGTGCTGAGTGGAAGCCAAATGAAGTTCCACTTCCAACTTATGTGACAGCACCAAAGGCAATTCAGCCAAAGCGCACTATTGATCTCACAGAGCCTGGCCGCTGGAGCGAAGAGCAAGAGCGCCTTGAGCGTGAGGCGTTGGCAGCGGCTGCTCCATCACGCGATGAAATCTTTGATCAGCAGCTCGCTGATGAGGCTGTAGAACGCCTTCGTGCAACTCGCGCTGCTAACGAATAACTAAATCCAACTCTCCAACCACATATGCGCATGCCATGCGTCATATGTGATGACTTGTCCTGTGTAGAGGGGGAGGAAGTAGATAAAGTTAAGTGCGATAAGGATTACGCCCACCAAGAGAACGAGTTGCCCGATTTGATAGGCGCGATCACTCTTTTTGCGTTGTGATGTGAGAAAGAGTCTGGCGCAATAGACAAGCGCCAAGATCAGAAATGGCTCAAAAGCGATGGCATAAAAGGAGAAGACAGTTCTCTTCTGAAAGAAAAACCACGGAAGATATCCAGCTGCAAGACCTGCAACGATAATTGTGGCTGCAGGATCAATATGTCGAGTGGCTAGAGAGCGAAGCCAGAAACCGAGAACGATCAGAATGGCAATTGTGGCAGACCACCAGAGAAGTGGTGTGCCAAGGGCAAGAACTTCTTGAGAACAACTATCTGCTCCGCATCCACTTGGTGATTCGTAGTAGAAACTTGTTGGTCGTCCCATAATTAACCAAGACCAAGGGTTGGCTTGGTAATTATGTTTTTCGGTAAGACCTGTGTGGAAGTTGAGCATCTCTTGGTGATATGAAAAGAGTGAGATTAATGGATTGCTTGAGTAGTCACGCTTCCAACCACGATCGGATGCAAACCATCCCCACCATGATGTGATGTATACAGCAAGGGGCAGTAATCCAAATGCTCCGATGCGAGAAAGAGTTGGACGGATTAGGTCTCGTCCAGTGTGATGGGAGAAAGCTCGATAGAGAGCAATCACACCAAAGACAACAATGAAGTATGCAGCGCTCCACTTTGTGGCAAGTGCAAAACCTAAGAAAAGCCCACTCCACCAATACCTTTTCGCCACAAAGAAGTAGGTGGCGCACAGGAGAAAGAAAGCTAGGAAGTTATCAAGCAGCGCTGTGCGCGATTGAACGAGTGCCATGCCATCTAGTGCCATAAGAGCGCTTGCTAAAGCAGTAAGAATCGGTGAATAGAAGAGACGCTGTGCAATAAGTGCAACGAGAAGAATCATCGCTGTTCCCACAACAGCTGTCGCTATGCGCCATCCAAGGGGGTTATCACCAAAAGCTTTAATGCCGAGAGCAATCATCCATTTACCAAGCGGTGGATGAACAATAAATTCAGGAGAGTCACCTGTTACCTCAACGCCATATTTAAGGAGATCGCGTGCTCCATCAACATAGTAAATCTCGTCAAAGATAAAGCCTTTAATTGAGGCGAGATCTTTTAAGCGTAGGAGAAAGGAGAAGAGTGCGATGAGGAGGGGAGCAATCGCGACTGTCATGTGTAAAGAATATGGGAAGATAGGCATATGGCACTCACCCTCGCAGCGACTCCGCTTGGAAATCCGCTCGATGCGAGCCCGCGATTAAAGGCGGCCATTGAGGGCGCCGAAATAATCGCTGCAGAAGATTCTCGCCGCTTCCACAGACTTGCATCCGACATTGGTGCAACCTTCACTGCACGCATCCTCTCCTTCTTCGAGGGCAATGAGACAGATCGCACCCAAGAGCTTTTAATTGCTTTGCGAGAGGGACGAGATGTCTTAGTGCTCACTGATGCGGGGATGCCCACCATCAGCGATCCTGGATTTCGATTGATGAGAGATGCAATCTCCGAGAAGATTGATGTGAAAGTTATTCCTGGACCAAGTGCTCCCACTATGGCAATCGCACTCTCAGGTCTTCCCACAGATCGTTTCACCTTTGAAGGATTTGCACCTCGCACCGCAGGTGCTCGTCTTGCTTTCTATGAATCACTTCGCTTTGAGGAGCGCACAATGGTTCTCTTTGAAGCTCCCCACCGTCTCCTTGAATCTCTGACAGATGCACGAACAGTTCTCGGTGGATCTCGCCTTTGTGCTATTTGTCGTGAGATGACAAAGACTTATGAGGAGACTATCCGAGGAACTCTCGATGAGTTAATTGAGTGGGCCACCAGCCGAGAAATCTTGGGTGAGATCACTCTCGTCTTTGGGGGAGTTGAAGTAGGCACAAAAACTGCCACTCAAGGAGATATCACCGCACGAGTCAAGGAGTTTGAGGCAGCAGGAATGGACCGTAAGAGCGCCATTGCTACAGTTGCCGAAGAGCTAGATCTACCGAAGAAGATCGTCTATGCCGCGGTCGTTGAAGCTAAGAACTCCAATTAGGATTGCCCCATGAAGTCTTTCTATCTGACGACTCCGATCTACTATGTCAACGATGCCCCACATATTGGGCACGCATACACGACAGTGGCAGGAGATGTTCTTACTCGCTGGCATCGCCAGCGCGGTGAAGCTGTCTGGTTCCTTACGGGCACTGATGAACATGGTCAGAAAGTCATGCGTACTGCAGAACAAAATGGCGTTGCTCCACAAGCATGGGCAGATAAGTTAGTTGAAGATGCGTGGAAGCCTAATTGGCGAGCTCTCAATATTGCCAACGATGACTTTATTCGCACCACTGAAGAGCGCCATATGGTGCGCGTGCAGAAGTTCCTTACCTCTTTAAAGGATAAGGGCTTTATCTATCAGGGAGACTTCGAAGGTCCTTACTGTGTTGGTTGCGAAGAGTTTAAGTTGCCAGGAGATCTCCTTGAAGGAAATCTCTGTCCTATCCATAGCAAGCCTGTAGAGAATGTGAAAGAGACAAACTGGTTCTTCAAACTTTCAGCATTTACAGATCAACTCCTCAATCACTACAAGAACAACCCAGAGGCATGTCAGCCAGAGTCTGCTCGCAATGAAGTAGTGGCTTTTCTTGAAGGCGGCGTTCGTGACCTCTCCATCTCGCGTTCAACATTCGACTGGGGTATTCCAGTTCCTTGGGATACCGATCAGGTTGTCTATGTCTGGTTCGATGCGCTCTTAAATTATGCAACAGCTGTTGGACTCACAGATGATGCCGACTCTGTTGGTGGAAAGAAGTTTGCCCAGACTTGGCCAGCAGATGTTCACCTTGTTGGAAAAGATATCTTGCGCTTTCACGCTGTGATCTGGCCAGCAATGTTGATGGCTGCAGGCATTGATGTTCCTAAGAAAGTATTTGCTCACGGGTGGTTACTTGTCGGTGGCGAGAAAATGTCCAAGTCAAAACTGACAGGTATTGCACCAGCAGATATCACTGATCACTTTGGAGTAGATGCATTCCGCTATTACTTCCTTCGCGCTATTCCATTTGGAAGCGATGGCTCTTTCTCCTGGGAAGATATGAGCGCCCGCTACACATCTGAGTTAGCTAATGATTTCGGCAATCTCGCCTCTCGCCTTGCTGCAATGGTTGAAAAGTATTGCGGCGGAGTCTTGCCAGCTGTGGCTGTCGATGCAGAACTTTCAGCATCTCTTAAGGAGACTGTTGCTAGAGCTGATGCTGCCATGGTGGCTCTTGATTTCCAAGGTGGCATTACAGCCATCATGGATTTCTGTAAGCAGGTCAATGGTTATGTGACTATCAAAGAGCCATGGATTCTGGCTAAAGATCCTTCTAACCAGAAGGTGTTGGAGGATGTTCTCTACAACACAGCAGAATCTCTTCGTGCTTTAGCTGTCCTCCTTCATCCTGTAATGCCTGCAACCACTGAGATTCTTTGGCAATCATTGGGAGCAAAGGCAAGTCTTGGTGATATCGCCACACAGAAGATTGATGCAGTAAGCCAGTGGGGGCAACTTCCACAAGGTGCGACTGTGACAAAGACTCCTGTTCTCTTCCCACGCCTTGAGGTGAAGGAATAAAGCAGAATGGCTGATCGCCATAACCGCGATATCGATAGAGAGTTTGCACCTCTTCCAGAGCCACTTCCTATCGCAGTTGCAGATGCACATGCACACATCGAGATAGTCACCAATGACACTCCAGATTCAGAGGCTGTCAGAAAAGTTCTTGATGAAGCAAAGTCTGTCGGCGTTGATCGCATTGTTCAGGTGGGATATTCCGCAGAGCAATCAGAGTGGTGTGCTGAACTAGCTCAACACTATCCAGGGCGAGTGCTTGCAGCTGTTGCACTCCATCCCAACGAAGCACCAGTTGTTGAAGATTTAAAGAGTGATCTCGCCACCATTGAGCGTTTAGCTCAATTACCTCGTGTGAGAGCTATTGGTGAGACTGGTTTGGATTACTTCCGCACACCACCTGAGTTGCGAGGCGTTCAGCAGGAATCCTTTAAGTGGCATATCGAATTAGCAAAGAAAACGAATAAGGCACTTGTGATTCATGATCGTGATTCTCACGATGATGTTCTCTCTGTGCTTCTTGAAGTTGGAGCTCCAGAAAAGACCGTCTTTCACTGCTTCTCTGGTGATGTGGAGATGGCAAAAGTCTGTATTGAACGCGGATATATTCTCTCTTTTGCAGGAACGATGACATTTAAGAATGCTCCTGCACTTCGTGAGGCAGTCAAACTCGTTCCTCATAGCCAATTGCTCGTAGAGACAGATTCGCCATTCTTAGCCCCCACCCCACACCGTGGAATGCAGAACACTCCAGCGCAGATTCCAACAATTGTGAGAGCAATGGCTGCAGAACGCGGTGAAGATCTAGAAGAGCTCTGTTCAGCTCTCTCTGCCAATACAGAGCGAGTCTTTGGATCCTTTGCATGAGCCTTCTCGGAGCAACGGAGATACGCGAGCTTGCAGCAGCACTCGATTTAAAACCATCTAAATCACTAGGACAAAACTTTGTCCATGATGGAAATACATGTCGCAAGATTGTCAGAACTGCTGGTCTTCAAGCAGGAGATATCGCCCTTGAAATTGGACCAGGTCTTGGCTCTCTCACTCTTGCCATGATGGAAGAGGCATCTCAAGTTGTTGTAGTCGAGATTGATTCCCGACTTGCTCAGCAACTTCCCATTACAGCTGCCAAACATGCAGATAATCCCGAGAAATTGATAGTGATCAATCAGGATGCACTTCAACTGCAATCACTTCCCGTTGAACCTACTGTGTTGATTGCCAACCTTCCTTACAATGTCTCTGTTCCTGTCTTTCTTCATTTATTGGAGAAGTTCTCCACCCTTCGCACAGGTGTCGTGATGGTTCAGGCAGAAGTTGCAGATCGTCTTGCTGCAGTTGCCTCCACAAAGGAATATGGCGTTCCAAGTGTGAAAGCTGCCTGGTGGGCAGATGTCACAGGAGCTGGAGTTGTTTCACGACAGATTTTCTGGCCAGTGCCTAATGTTGAATCTAAACTCGTAGCGTTCACTCGCCGAGAAACTCCAGGTGATGAAGCACTGCGCCTTCGCACCTTTGAGATTATCGATCTTGCATTTGCTCAACGCCGCAAGATGCTGCGATCTGCTCTCTCCTCACGATATGGAGGCTCAGCACCTGCAGAGCTCATCCTCTCTGGAGCTGGCATAGATCCCACACTTCGCGGTGAAGCCCTCGATATCCATGCCTTCGTTGCAATCGCCCAGCACGAAATAGCGGTAGGGTCATAGCGTGCCATTAGATTCTGTAACAGTACGAGTTCCCGCAAAGGTGAATTTGCAGCTCTCTGTTGGACCGCGAGAAGCAGATGGCTATCACAACCTTGTATCTGTCTTTCAAGCAGTCTCCATCTTTGATGATGTGACCATCACCAAATCACATCCTGGGAGTGGTGTGACCATCGCCGTTACAGGAGATCAAACCCACGGTGTTCCTGAAGATGACAGCAATTTAGCTGTGAAAGCTGCAAAGTTGATTGCAGATAAATTTGATATCGATGCAGATGTGCATATTGAGGTGAAGAAGTCGATTCCCGTTGCAGGTGGTATGGCTGGAGGATCTGCAGATGCCGCGGCAACGCTGGTGGCTATGGATGCACTTTTTCGCCTTGAAGCTACAAAAGAAGAGCTATTAGCACTGGGTGCACAGCTCGGCAGCGATGTTCCCTTCATGATTATGGGTGGAACAGCAGTGGGAACTGGGCGCGGTGATCAACTCACAGCAGCGCTTTCACGAGGCACCTATCACTGGGTCTTTGCACTCTCCACAGTGGGTCTATCAACACCAGCCGTTTATACAGAGTGTGATCGAATGAGAGCAGAGCTTGAAGTGGCATCTCCTAAGGTCAGTGATGCGTTGATGCAGGCACTTCTTACTGCAAAGCCAGAGGCTGTTGGACAGGCGCTCCACAATGATCTTCAATCACCAGCATGTTCTCTTCGCCCAGCACTCTCACTTGTTCTTGAAGTAGGTCGTGATTACGGAGCACTTGGTGCAATAGTTTCGGGCTCAGGCCCAACTGTGGCTTTCCTTGTTGCAGATGAAGAGGCAGGTCTTGATTTAGCAGTTGCTCTTACTGCAAGCGGTGTTGTGGGAAGTGTTGCACGAGCAACAGGTCCTGTGCACGGTGCACGAGTGATTAATTAATCGTCAAAATTAGATGCTAATTTACTCAGCAAATCTGCAAGCTCTTGTTGCTCTGATTTACTGAGATCTTTAAGAAATGTTTTCTCATTCGCAAGCAAGTGGTCTAGCGCTGCATCAACTTTCTTCATTCCCAGAGCTGTGAGTGTGACAAGAGATCCTCGTCCATCGCTGGGATCTGGCTGGCGCACAATCAGCTCAAGTTCTTCCAATCGATCTAAGCGATTTGTCATCGTTCCACTTGTCACCATTGTTTCTGCCATTAATTGACTTGGTGAGAGAGTGTGAGGTGAACCTGCACGACGAAGAGCTGCAAGAACATCAAAGCCCCATGTCTCAAGGTCTGCAAATGCATCTCTACGAGCAAGGTCTAAATGGCGAGAGATGCGAGTGATGCGACTCAGGATTGAAAGGGGAGAGAGGTCCACATCTGGCCGCTCTCGCTTCCATGCCGCTATAAGGCGGTCAACCTCATCGCGGTGCTCCTCGTTCTGCTCCATGGGGGCAAGGCTAACCGTTAAAGGGCTCATGTGATGAAGGTCGGTTTTGAATCTCAGCAGGGAATAAGGGACAATTCAGGTTCCGCCATTGTGTAGTGGCTAGCACATGGGCCTTTGAAGCCCAGGGTCCAGGATCGATACCTGGTGGCGGAGCAATTTGCTCGCCTCTGGGTAGCAGCGCTTTCAACAGGTAGACTGCCTCCATGAGTCTTCACACCGTAGTCATTCTCGCGGCTGGTGAAGGTACTCGTATGAAATCTTCAACTCCCAAAGTTCTCCACTCCATTGCAGGTCGCTCCCTTGTGGGACATGTCCTCCATGCAGTCAGCGCACTCAACCCTTCCCACACTCGTGTTGTGGTCGGTTCAGGTCGCGAGAAGGTGGAAGCTCACTTGGCTGAGATCGCACCAGGGGTCACCACCGTCTTTCAAGAACATCGAGGCGGAACAGGTCATGCAACGCAGTTAGCGCTCGCAGGCATCACTCCAGAGGGCACAATCCTTGTCTTGGCAGGTGATACACCGATGCTCACAGGCGCTTCCCTTGCAGCACTCGTTGATGGACACACCCAAGGTGGTTTCACAGCATCAGTTCTCACAGCAGAGCATCCCGATCCCACAGGATATGGACGCATTATTCGCGGCGATGATGGCTCCCTTCTTCGGATCGTTGAAGAGAAAGATGCAGATGAATTTGAAAAGGCAATTGAAGAGATCAACTCTGGTGTTTATGTCTTTGATGCAGTCAAGCTCGCTGGTGCTGTTGGAAAACTCCGCAATGACAATGCACAAGGCGAGCTCTATCTCACCGATGTGATTGAGATTCTTCGCAATGAAGGCGGAAAGATTGCAGCGGTATGCATCGATGATTTCACTGAAATTCTTGGTGTCAATGATCGAGTCCAGTTAGCAGAGTCAGCAGCACTCTTGCGAGATCGCATCAATGATGAGCTAATGAGAAGTGGAGTCACTATCGTTGACCCCACAACCACTTGGGTTGATTCAACAGTTTCTATCGCACAAGATGTGACACTTCTTCCAGGAACCACCATCAGTGGCACTACAACAATTGCAACGGGTGCAGTTATCGGCCCTCGCACCACTCTCATTGATTGCGTTGTTGCAACAGGAGCCCAAGTGCGTGAATCCTTTGCAACATCAGCTCATATCGGTGAAAACTCCAGCGTTGGACCATTCACTTTCCTTCGCCCAGGCACAGCACTCGGTGCTGATACTCGCGCAGGTGCCTTTGTGGAGATGAAGAATGCTGTTGTGGGCGATGGCTCTAAAGTGCCCCATCTTTCCTATGTGGGAGATGCAACTATCGGTGAAGGCAGCAATATCGGAGCCGCAACAATCTTTGTGAACTACGACGGAGTCGAAAAGCATCACACCACTGTGGGCAATCATGTCCGCATTGGTAGTGACAGCATGCTTGTTGCCCCTGTCACTATTGGAGATGGCGCCTACACAGCAGCTGGCTCTGTCATTACTGAGAATGTTCCTGCAGGCGCGATGGGAGTTGGTCGTGCGAAGCAGCGAAATGTATTAGGTTGGGTCCTGCGTAAGCGATCCGGCACCAAGTCAGCTGAGGCAGCAGCCTCAGCTCCAAGCACCGACCAGGAAGGCTGATTCTCGTGAGTGAAATCCGTTTATCGTCAGAGAAAAAACTCCGTCTCTTTTCTGGTCGCGGATTTCCAGAGTTAGCAGAAGCTGTTGCCGCCGATCTCGGTATTCCACTTACTCCCACATCTGCCTATGACTTCGCCAACGGTGAGATCTTCGTCCGATTTGAAGAATCTGTTCGTGGTTGCGATGCCTTTGTTATTCAATCTCATGCAACACCAATTAATAAGCAGATCATGGAGCAGTTGATCATGGTCGATGCGCTCAAGCGTGCTTCAGCAAAGCGCATTACCGTCGTAACACCTTTCTATGGATATGCCCGTCAAGATAAGAAGAGCCGCGGTCGCGAACCAATCACAGCTCGCTTAATGGCAGATCTCTTCAAGACTGCAGGAGCAGATCGTTTGATGGTTGTTGACCTTCACACATCTCAAATCCAAGGATTCTTTGATGGCCCAGTAGATCATCTCTTCGCTCTTCCAATGCTTGCTGACTATGTTGGTAGCAAGGTCGATCGCAATATGCTGACAATCGTTTCACCAGATTCTGGTCGAGTTCGTGTTGCAGAGCGTTGGTCAGAACTTCTTGGCGGATGCCCAATCGCATTTATCCATAAGACACGCGATCCACTTGTTCCCAATGAAGCTGTTGTCGGCAAGGTTGTTGGTGAGGTTGAGGGACGCACATGCGTTGTCATTGATGACATGATCGACACTGCTGGCACAATCACCAAGGCCGTGGATGCTCTCTTTGAAGCAGGAGCACGCGATGTGATTATTGCTGCAACCCACGCTGTCTTCTCAGGTCCTGCAGTTGAGCGCCTCAAGGCATCTCGCGCAGTTGAGGTTGTTGTGACAGATTCACTTCCACTTGCAGAAGATCAGAAGTTTGAAAAGCTCACAGTGATTTCAATAGCACCGCTTCTAGCTCGTGCTATCCGTGAGGTTTTTGAAGATGGATCAGTGACAAGCCTTTTTGATGGTCACAGCTAAGCCTTCTGACTTTTCCATCTCTTCCAAAACGCAAAAGCAATAATTGCAGCAGGAATAACATTCCAACGCTCATCTGCGCTGCGAGAGATTGCATTAACAAACACGCTAGATAATCCAAGGAAGAAAAAGACTTTATAGATCCATTCTGGCCTTCTGATATTTGTGAAGAGCACTTCTAATTGATAAATCACGATTGCAAGAGTGATGCAGTAGGTGGCACTAATTCCAGTTGGGAAACTCTCGAACTGCCCTCCTGCGGCGCGAGTGGTGGCATAGCTTTGATTGGCAATGACTCCGACGATCAAGAAGATATTCCACCCAAAGCTGGCAAGAACGGCGGCTTTAAGGAGTCGATTCATGGCTCAAGGCTACGCTCACAAGGAGCGGATTTGGCAGAACTCATGCCGCCCACATAAACTTCAACCATTCTGGCGAGGGTTTCAATCGAAACCGTTATCGAC
>CALEZA010000025.1 GCA_937927965.1 uncultured Candidatus Planktophila sp. | reverse complement strand
GTGCGATTGTTGTGTTGCCGTCGATCAACTTCTGAAGCTGTGGGCCACGCTGTTCATCAGCCCATACGACGATTGTGCGCTTAGCTGCAACTGCAGGTGAACCTGCAAGTGCGCCGAGAGCGAGTGCTGCAGCGGCAACTACGCCTGCTGCGCGAAAACGCTTCTGATTCATTTTTCCTCCATGGATTCAGGCAGTGCCGAGGGTCGGAACTACCTAGTGGGGCAATTCCACCTTATCTACCCTTATGGGTCAACCGTGAAATGAGGAAAGGGGCCTTATATAAGGCCCCTTTACCAAATTGTTATAACGCGCAGGCTTACTTGTGGAGCTGCTCCACGGTCGCATCCCAGCCAGCAACATCCTCAGGCTTACGAGGACCCTTGCCGATATATCGAGCAGATGGACGGATCAAACGACCTGTGCGCTTTTGCTCAAGGATATGTGCAGACCAACCCGCTGTGCGAGCTGCTGTAAACATTGATGTAAAGAGTGGTGCTGGAACTTCAGCGAAGTCCAAGATGATTGCAGCCCAGAACTCAACATTGGTCTCAAGCACACGATCTGGTTGGCGCTCACGAAGTTCCTTGAGTGCAGCCTTCTCAAGTGCTTCAGCAACTTCGTAACGAGGTGCGTTCAATTCCTTTGCAGTGCGACGCAATGTGCGAGCGCGTGGATCTTCTGCGCGATAAACACGGTGACCAAATCCCATCAAGCGCTCTTTGCGATCAAGGAGATCTTTCACATATGCCTCTGCGTTGCCTGTCTTTTCAACTTCTTCAATCATATGAAGAACGCGTGAAGGAGCGCCACCATGAAGTGGTCCAGACATTGCACCGATTGCACCAGAGAGCGCAGCCGCAACATCTGCTCCAGTTGAAGCAATAACACGAGATGTGAAAGTTGATGCATTCATTCCGTGCTCTGCAGCTGATACAAAGTAAGCATCAATTGCACGAACATGAAGTGGATCAGGCTCTCCGCGCCAACGGATCATCATGCGCTCAACAACTGTGTGTGCCTTATCAATCTCTGATTCAGGAACAGCTGGTGCCACGATTCCGCGAGCAGCTTGTGCAAGGTATGAAAGAACCATGACAGATGTGCGAGCAAGGTTGTTGCGAGCTTCTACATCGTCAATATCAAGGAGTGGCTTAAAGCCCCATGCTGGTGCAAGCATTGCAATTGCAGATTGAACATCTACTCGCACATCACCTGAGTGAACAGGTAGTGGGAATGGCTCTGCATTAGGAAGACCAGGATTGAATTCATCATCGACCAAAAGTCCCCATACATTTCCGAAAGAGACTCGACCTACGAGGTCTTCAATGTCGACACCGCGATAACGAAGAGCACTACCTTCTTTATCTGGCTCTGCGATCTCTGATTCAAAAGCGATGACGCCTTCTAGACCTGGCTTGAAATCATCTGACACTGTGTACTCCCCGACTATTAATTCCGACTTTCGGCGGTAAATCTTGTGCCAATTCTGCACCCGCCGCGGGGGTGCTGGCGACCACCGGGCTGGAAGATGCACTCATGGCAAAAGTGAGGTTCGATACACCTATGAGCGCAGAGAGCCCCCAGAACGACCTCACCCGTGAATCCATCTCGGCAATGCGCCGCTCCTACGGGGCCGAAGGCTTAGCCCTTCCCGACGATCCCTTTGCCGCATTCACGAAGTGGTTAGCCGAAGCTGCTGCCAATCCGGTAATCGTGGAGGCAAATGCAATGGTCCTATCTACTCTTGGCACAGCAGATGGAACAGATGCAATCTCTACTCGCACAGTTCTCTTGAAAGATATTTCAGAAGGAGGATTTACCTTCTTCACCAATTACAACTCTCGCAAAGCACAAGCTATTGATCTCAATCCGCAGGTGACTCTTCTCTTTCCTTGGTATGCAATGGAGCGACAGGTGAGCATCTCAGGGTTTGCATCAAAGATTGAGAGAGAAGAGTCAGAGAAATACTTTGCATCCAGACCGTGGTCATCTCAAATCGGTGCATGGGCTTCTGCACAATCATCTCCTCTTGCATCTCGTGAAGAGTTAGAGCAGCGATATGAAGGAGCTGCTGCAAAGTGGCCTGAAGGCAGTGAAGTTCCTTGCCCACCACATTGGGGCGGCTTTCGTGTATTACCAACAAGTATTGAGTTCTGGCAGGGGCGCTACTCACGCTTACATGATCGCCTCCGCTATGAGCGACCTGACACATCTTCTGATTGGGCGCTGCATAGGTACTACCCGTAGTCTTAGCCCATGAGCGAGATTATTATCCCAGCAGATATCAAGCCACGCGATGGACGATTCGGTGCAGGACCTTCCAAGGTTCGACCAGAAGCACTTGCATCTCTGGTTGCATCAGGAAGTTCAGTTATTGGAACTTCTCACCGCCAGAAGCCAGTCAAGAGCGTCGTCAAGAGTGTTCGTGAAGGACTCTCATCTCTCTTCTCACTTCCCGAAGGATATGAAGTTGTTCTTGGCAATGGCGGATCAACTGCCTTCTGGGATATCGCAACCTTTGGTCTAATTGAAAACCGCTCACAGCACTTAGTTTTTGGTGAGTTTTCATCAAAGTTCGCTGCAGCTTCAAAGGAAGCACCATTTCTTGGTGAGCCATCAGTCATCAAATCAGAGCCAGGCACACATCCTGTTGCTGTGAAGGAAGATGGCATCGATGTTTATGCGCTCACCCATAATGAGACTTCAACTGGTGTGGCAATGCCCATTACTCGCCCTGCAGGCACAGATGGAGCACTCGTATTAGTTGATGCAACATCAGCTGCTGGTGGTCTCCATGTTGATGCCAAGGAATTCGATACTTATTACTTTGCACCTCAGAAATCATTTGCCTCAGATGGTGGTCTATGGCTTGCTCTCATGAGCCCAGCAGCTATTGAGCGTGCTGAGAAGATAAAGGCATCTGGTCGTTGGATTCCAGCCTTCTTTGATCTTGGAACAGCAATTGAGAACTCTCGTCTTGATCAGACTTATAACACTCCTGCTCTCATCACTTTGATGCTCCTTGCAGATCAGGTGAAGTGGATGAATGAGAATGGTGGATTAAAGTTCACAACAGAGCGCACAGCAGATTCAGCTAGTCGTCTCTATGGATGGGCTGAGAAGACTTCATACACAACTCCATTTGTTGTCGATCCAGCACAGCGCTCACATGTGATTGGAACAATCAACTTCGATGATGCAATTGATGCAACTAAGGTTGCAGCAGCACTTCGTGCCAATGGCATTGTGGACACTGAGCCATATCGCAAGTTAGGTAAGAACCAGCTTCGCATTGCAATGTTCCCTGCGATTGACCCAGCCGATATTGATGCTCTCACAGCATCAATCGACTATGTAGTCAGCCAGCTCTCGTAATGCCAGTAACAATCAAACGCGACCGTTTCTTCTGGACGATCGCATTACAAACCCTTGTCGTTAACTTCTTTCTCGGGGGCTTCGGTCCATCACAGCCACTCTTAAGAGCAGATCAAGGTACTTCTCTCACCATTGCTGGTCTCCATGGAACTGCAATGGGAATTGCATCAATTCTCTCTGGTTTAACCATTCCTTATCTAGCTCACAGATTTGGTCGCGCCAACGCTGGTTGGTTGGGATTGATCATCTTCTCTTTTGGGCTTCTTGCACTTGCACTCGTGCAACCTGTGCAGCTGACAATCCTTGCAGCACTTGTTACAGGCTACGGATGCTCAACAGTAATTAACTCTTTTGTCGTTTCTCTTAATGGTCACTACGGAGCCATGGCTCCTATTGCAGTTGCACAAGCAAATGGTGTTGCCTCTGCAGGATATGTTCTTGGCACATTCACAATTGGAACTATTGCTCAGACCGCTCCAGATTTCTGGCGCTTAGGTCTTGTTGTAATCCTTCCTGTTGCTCTCTACCTCTTCTTCTTCCGCCGCGAGAAGAGTGCAGAGGCTCATGTGCCAACAAGTGATGGTCCACAGAGCGGAAAACTCTCTGCCGCCTTCTGGATCACTTGGGTTGGATTTATCGCAACTATCTCAACTGAGTTTGCAACAGCTTTCTGGGCTGCAGCTCTCGTGAGAGATAGAACAGATGCCACTGCAGCTATTTCCACAATTGCCATTATGGCGTTGGGAATAGGAATGGCTATAGGACGCTTCTTTGGTGGAAGAGTGATGCATAAACTCTCACTTGATCACCAATTAACAGCAGTTCTTCTCCTTCAACTCTTCAGCTTCTTTGGCATCTGGCTCTCTCATAACCTTGCAATTAGCTTGGTGGCGTTACTGCTCAACGGTCTTGGTATTTCTATGCAATTTGCGCTGACATCGCTGCGCTTAATTAGCCATAGCCAAGGACGACCAGAGCTTGCAATTGGCAAGAGCTCACTTGCTGCAGGTATTGCAATTGGTGGAGCGCCATTTTTGCTTGGTGTTTTAGGAGATAGTTTTGGAATTTCCCGCGCTTACATGATGGTGCCGGTGTTGATTCTGATCGCTATCGCAATTGTTCGCATTATTCCGGCGAAGGCAGAACACTAGAGACTCGAAGATCTTCTGGTGCATCAACTCTATCGTTGAAGAAGAACCAGATTGTGAGTGCTGCAGCAAGGGATATACCTCCGCAAGTGGCAACCGTCTCTCTTACGCCAATTGCTTCGGTCAGATAACCAATAAGAAGTGAACCAAAGGGAGTTCCTCCCATAAAGATAAGAAGATAGATACCCATCACTCGACCTCGCACGGCGGGGTCACTATGTGTTTGAACATATGAATTTGCCGAGATCAACATAGTCAGCGCAGAGAATCCACATATAGGTAACCAGATGGAGTACCAGATATAAGACGGCGCGATAGAGAGAATCAGAACAACAATGGAGAAGGCGATTCCTAGTCGAATAATCGTACGAGTGTTTCTAAAGCTATCCATCCGTGCGCTCACAAGAGCTCCACTCAGCGATCCGATGGCGATAAAGGTTCCAAGGAGACCATATGAAGCAGGTCCTTTGCCAAATTCTTTAGTTGCCATGAGTGCATTAAAGATTTGAAAGTTCAATCCAAATGTTGCTGCAAAGAAAATAAGGAGCATCACCACATACAGGTCTGGACGGGCCAATGCATAGCGAATACCTTCTTTAACAGTGCCCAAAGTCTCTTCTTTTTTATGGATGAAGAAATCCTTCTCTCTCATAGCTAGAAGAGCTGCGATAACAAATAAGTAGGTGGTTGCATTGATAATGAAGGATGGACCAGTGCTGAAATGGGCGATAAGAAAGCCAGACATTGCAGGTCCCACAAGGCGCCCAGCGTTGAAATTAGCGGAATTAAGGCTCACTGCATTGGCCACATCGGAGTGCCCAACTATCTCCGAGGTGAATGCCTGGCGGATTGGAGCATCAATTGCAGATGAGATTCCAAGAACTGCTGCACCCACAAACACATGCCAAAGTTCAATGCGATCAATAACAACTAAAATTCCAATTCCATAGCAGGCAAGTGCTGCAACAATGTTGGTGGCGATAAGCAGTTTTCTCTTATTGACTCGATCTGCAAGAGCTCCGCCGTGAAGACTAAAGAAGAGCACTGGGGCAAATTGAACAGCTGTTACTAAGCCCAGTGCTCCACCATTGTTATCGGTGAGCTCTAAGACAAGCCAATCTTGAGCAACGCGCTGAGCCCAAGTTCCGATATTAGAGAGTGCGTTAGCAGGAAAGAGGATGCGGAAATTACGGTGGCGAAATGAACGCCAGTTTCCTTTTGAATCCACCGCTCTACGCATTAGGCTACTTCCATGACATCATCTGAGAAATCAACAATTAATTCTGTTGTAACTCTAGTGGCTATTGGAACAATCTGCTGGGTTGCTGCCTTTGTCGTTGCACTTGCGGCAGGAGCAGACGCAAAGATTCTTTGGACATGCGTTGTGGGCGCAGCCTTAGGTGTCACAGGAATTCGTTACTCCATACGACGCAATCGCAAGAGTGGAATTTAGAAAACTTAAATTAGCTCTCTAGTTGAGATGCGATACCGCGAAGAACGCGACCAAGACGCTCTGCTTCAGCACCAGATGGGTGACGACCATGGCGAAGACCGTTTCCAACCTTGTCGAGCATTTTGATTGTGTCTTCAATAATTGCTGCAAGATCATCGTTTCCAATGCGAGCATTTTCTGCAAGTGAAGTTGGCGCTTCAACGATATGCACAGACATAGCCTGTGGTCCCTTGCGGCTATCAATCACAGAGAACTCAAGCTTTGTGCCTGGTTTAACTGTTGGAACGCCTGATGGAAGCGCTGATGCTGCGAGATAAACATCTTCGCCTTCATCAGATGAGATAAAGCCAAAACCTTTTTCCAGGGAGAACCATTTCACGCGACCTGTAGGCATAGTGGATACTCCTTTAGATATTTCAGTACTCGTGTAGCCGAGGGGATTCGGGCAGGGGGTTAGTTTAACTCACTCAGCAGAGAGGGCGGTAGTCGGTTTTATGCGAAGGTAGCTTCGCTGTGAGCGCCGCACCCATGGTCAAGAGAGACTACGCGGGCGTCATCAGGGGCAATCGCATTGGCGCAGACTCCAAAAGATGATCGGAGTGAGCCCGCCAATGGAACGAAGAATCCGCATGAAGAACAAGGCTTTGGTGCCTGCTCTGCAAGTGGTGAGGATGGACCGCGATCGGATGCATACCAACGCTTTGATGCTTGATCGCGTCCTTCAATCGAGAGAACTCGTGGGCGCATCAATCCAAGATCAAAAACCTGAGTTGCATCGAGATCTTCATCTTGTGCAAGTGCATTTACACCAGGAACAAGTCGAGTGTCATCGGTAAGACTTGGAACAATTACGCCAGGTGTAATGTCTTCAGGCACGATGCGATCACGGTATGGAATGTGATCTGGTGCAAGAAGTGAATCAGGACCTGGAAGTACTACGACATCACAGATAGTTGGCGTTGCAGCATCATCAACCTTTGCAATTGTGATGCCCCAACGCCAACCTCGGTATCCCGAAATATCTGCATTGAAGAGATATGTTGCGATGCGATTGTCATCGTCGTATTCGACGGAGATGAAATCTCCCACCTGAGATGCAAATTCAGCTTCTGCTAAAGCTGCATCACGAGCGATTGACTGCGCATCAAAGGGCTTCATTAGAAGTCCATGTCTCCACCAGTTGCTGCAGGTGTTGCACCCTTTGGCTCTGGCTTATCTGTAATAACTGCCTCTGTTGTAATGAAGAGCGCTGCGATTGATGCTGCATTCTGGAGAGCAGAGCGTGTGACCTTAGCTGGATCGATGATGCCAGATTTAATCATGTCCACATACTCACCTGTTGCAGCGTTTAGACCAAAGCCAGCTTCGAGATGGCGAACCTTCTCAACAATTACTCCACCTTCAAGACCTGCATTGACTGCAATCTGCTTGAGTGGGGCTTCGATAGAGACTTCAACAATACGAGCACCTGTTGCTTCATCACCTTCAAGTGAGAGTTTCTTAAATGCTGCTGTTGCTGCCTGAAGAAGTGCAACGCCACCACCGGCAACGATTCCTTCTTCTACTGCAGCCTTTGCAT
>CALEZA010000024.1 GCA_937927965.1 uncultured Candidatus Planktophila sp. | reverse complement strand
CACATATCAAGGGCATCCATCACCCCCTCCTCACTGGGGGACTTGCAATGGACTAGCTCTGTCATCACATAGTCATCGATTGCCGAAGTATCTTCCGCGCTCTTTCCAAGAATGTGAGAGACATACTTCCTCACCCACACCCAGTGTTGAACCTGATCAGAGTAAGTACCATCGAGAGCGATTGTGCGATCTTGTCCTGCGAGTGAACGGCTCTCAGTTGCTCCAAATTTCCTGAATTTATCCTCAGTAAATCTTTCAGCTCCAAATGCTGCAATATCTTCATCGCTCCAAAGAGAATTGTCCCATGATGGGTAGTTTTCTTTCGGATCAAAAGATGGATTTGAAGCCAAGAAAATGATTGGTGCCTTTGCGAGATCGCCTGTCCATGCTTCTGGTCTATGCATCAGACTGCCTTCAATCTCTTGGATTGGAGGATTCCATGCCTGTGCTTGCCAGGAGATCACTCCATTGCACGGATGGTTTAAATCTTTCAATCCCACACATGCTTGCGGACATGAAGAGATTTCAAGTGCGAGCTTATGTGCTGGAGATAATTCAGCCATTAGTTGCTCCTAACTTCTGATACTGAGCATTAAGTCCTTCAAGGACGGGACCGATTTCAAAGCTATAACTCTCATCCACGCCATAGGCGAAGTGGAGAGCTCTTGCCAGAATCAGCGCTATCTCCCTAGGGGAAACCGTGCTCTGATCAATGAATTGAGCATAGTTGGGGAGATAGCTCTCTGGATAGAAGCGCCATCCGAGAAAGAGCATGGTTTGCTGACCGCTCTCCCCCAGTGGTGGGGTGAGGAACTCATTGCTCACCGCCTCAATCAAGAGAATCCCATTGTGTTCTTGAAGGGCTTGAACATAAGGACCTTCGTAAACACCGTCCACATATGTCTGGAGAGTGAAGTGGTTGGGCTTCTTCTCAATATAGGCAGTGAGTAGTTCAACAAGTGGCTCAAAGTAATGAGGTAATTCTTTCATCACTTCCCCCTTAGTTCAGATATTCATCTGGATTGATGTTGGGATCAATCGTCTCGTTGCGAACATTGCGTGAGCGGGTCTTGCGTGAGTAAGACTCGGTCATGCGCTTAGAGGAGTAGAAGATGTCCTCATTGACAGCTGTCTCTGCCAAGGTGTCGATCTCATCTGCTTCAGCGCGGATGATGGCAAGGGATTCTGCACTGCGATCATCTGTGACAGGAATCAGAGATGCTTCACGACGGAGCTTTTCAGCTGTGCCCTTAAGGCGAGATGAAGCTTCCTTCACCTTGCCACTCTTGAGCTCTTCAACAGCTTCTGTCTTTGCAGTCTGCGCTTCAAGAATCAGGCGCTCTGCTCTAACAATCGGATCTGCCACACGACCTGCTGCAACATCTCCAGGAACTACATTGACATTTACAGGCATAGATACTGAGACCTCATTGCGTGCTGCAAGATCTAGGTATTCCACAGTGATATCTGCAATGGTGCAAAGACCCAGAGCAGCTAGCGCTGGAACAGGAATATCGATCACAAAGCGGCGATTTTCACCACTATAGAGATCTCCCAACTGCACCACATAAGTCTCACCATCTTTCCAATATGGAAGGCGCTGCAAGATCTGAATGAGTGGAGCTCCTGCAAGATATGGAGTTGGTGTTACGCGCAGTACTGCATTGACGATCGACTTATCGAGCAAATCATCAACTTCTGCTGCAATTGCTCCCACTGCCTCATCAATAGTTCCTGCAAAGCGGTGAGCACCTCCACCACCTTGAGCAAGTGCTTCAAGGATGGTCTCGTCATAGCCTGTGCCAAGACCGATTGTTGAAGTGGTGACTTTCTCAGTAGCTGACTTTGCAGCAACCTCTGTGAAGAACTTAGGATCCTTCTCACCTGCATTGGCATGGCCATCTGAGATCAGCAGAAGCGTTGAACCACCCGCTGCTTTCACACGATTGAGTTCACGCAAGCCAAGGAGATATCCAGCGCTGATATCGGTGGATCCTCCTGTTTGTAGATTGCGAAGAGCTTTGCGTAGCTCTGGCATTGAGTGATCTGCCATTGTGCGAGTAGGAATGGCGACAAGTGCTTGATCATCAAATGCCACAAGTCCAAAAGAATCTTGTGGTGCTAGGCGATCAATGAGCTTAAGAAGTGATCCTTTAGCTGACTCAAGTGGCTCACCACTCATAGAGCCAGAGCGATCGAGAACAACTTGAACGCATTGGCCAGGACGAGTGGCGTGAGCAGGGTTAGCTGGTGCTGTGAGATCGAGCATCAAGGTGACCTTGTCTGCTGACTCCATAGCGACCATATCGACATCGAGAAGTGCTTTAACATGCATGGGCATAGCTCCTTAGAAATGAAAGTAAAAGATGAAGAAGAAAAGTGGTGTCCAAAAATTGGACGATCATCAATGTGGTGAAGGTTCACAAAGTGAACCAGGAGCAGTGGAGCCTGGATTGGCGGCTCCTCGTGTAGCGGGCTAGCCGAGTATCAGGCAGGAGGCGCTAATGCGGTTCTTGAACATATCTGCCTCCTTATCTTGTGTGATGCCCCTATTTTAGCAAGGGGGTCTGACAAATGGTCGTGGAGGGCTCTTTTCTGGGATTTGACCGCTTTAAGGGTGTTTTTTTGCGGAAAAATCAACTAATTTTATTAAGTTGAGAAAAGGTATTAACGACCCAAGGAGATGAAAATGGACAAAATAAATGTTAATCAGTTAAAGCAAATCGGTCAGTTCGCTGTTGATAGCGGTCAAGCAATGGTGGGCGACCCTTGCTATCTAGACCAATGGAAAACCAATCAGGGCGAGGCTTGGAACCTTGACGGCAGACTTGGAGAATACTCTTACCAAGGTGCGAGTGCCACAATCGGAACATTAGGTAGCGGACTTTCTGTTGCTTTCCCTACAGGATACGGAGATGGCCTTTATCCTGTCTATGCAAAGTTTAATGAAGAAGGTCGCATTTCAAAAATTGTTATCGACTTTTTTGATGAAGAAGAATAATAGCTAGTCCTACCATAGGTCTAATGGAAAGGGGTGCTTAGTCATGCCGAATTGGGTATATAACGCAATTAATATTCAAGGTGAGCCCGATCAGTTACAAAGGTTGAAGTCTCAGCTCAACCAACCGTTTACAACTTATAGCGATAGCTGGAATGCATACAGCGGAAAAATGGAGCAGGAAGCTACAGAATTCAAGAACCCTGTCTTTGCATTTTGGAACATCATCAAACCGACCAACTTGGAAGCCTACTTTGGTCAACCGCTTCTCAACGAATCAAACGACTCTTCCGAATCGGATCACTGGAAGGATTGGAATGAGCGCAACTGGGGAACCATGTGGGATGTCGCAAATGCAGACCAAGATTCGTCACTGAACGATACTGAGATGGAAGATAACGGCAAAGCAATAATATATAGCTTTAGTACTGCCTGGTCTGTGCCAATTCCTGCTTTAGTAAATTTATCCTCTCAGTACCCTGAAATCCTTATCCAACTGTTTTACAGAGAAGAGACAGGTGGGGGAGGTGAGGCCCAAATAATTAATGGCAAGGTAGTTAGAGAATTCACCTTTGATTCTCAATGTCCTGAATGCGACGAAGTAAACTGCATGGAAGATTGTGAATGGGGTTGCGGCCTTATCTGCAACAAATGTTTTTCTCTTAGTGAGGCAGATATTGATGCAGTCGAAGAGTGTGAAATACATAGTGAGTACTTAGAGTGATTCTCTAAAGAGCAGCTCCACTAACGCGTAGCAGATCTCGCCTTAATCAAGAAGGTGGGGCTCTCAAGCCTGCTGGTGAAGTAGCTAGAACTTACTGGGGTCACCTGCATAGTGATGGTTGCGTAGTTTCGCGTGGAGGGTTTCCAGAGACAGGTGGCCGTGTAGCTATTGCCTGCATTGGCTACCTTTGATTGACATCCAGGTAGCGCTTTTCCATTAAGGAGAAACTTCACCGTACTCGCAGTAGACATCACTACGGAGATAGTGGTCGCTTTGCGATATTCAGGTGCTGTGGAGAATGTGAAGTTTGCTGTGGGACGAGCCTTATTTATCGTTATAGCAGTTGAGCTCGATTGTGAGGCTGCGTAGTAACTATCTGCTGCTCTATATGCCGTCACATAACAAGTGCCCCATGCACTCGATGAGAGCGTGGACCCTGAAACGGTGCAGGGACCTGAAGTGACAGAGTAGGTATCACTTGCTGTGCTCTGTCCGCCAGAAGTGGCTAAGGCGAGATTCTCTAGATAGGTGCCCACCGTGGTGGTGATTGTCAGTGTTGTGGGCGTTGCCCTGTTGAAGGTGAAGGTCACTGTTGCCGATGTGGCGATGAGGTAGTTGCTATCTGCATCCTTGGCAACGGTAATTAAACAAGTTCCATTTGTTGTGGCGCTAATAGTGGGCGCAGTTGAGGAATCAGAAAGTGAACACCCTGTTGCAGTGCCTCCTGCTGCAATAGCAGATTTGACCGTGCCTGTTCCAGATCCACCGCTTGGGGTGAGAGTTAGAGCTTGTGTGTATGGATAAGTCTTACTGCTGGCACTTGAGGTGAAGGAGAGCGTTGCTTGAGTTGCTTTTGAGATGGCTACAGTAGCCGATGAAGTCGCACTCGTCGAGCCACCAGAATTGGTGGCTGTGACTTGGACTTTGATGAAGTTACCAACATCTGATGAAGTGAGTGTGTAGGTAGAGCTGGTTGCTCCAGAGATATTGGAGTAGGTGCCTCCCACAGTCGAGGCTCTCTGCCATTGGTATGTGTAGCCGGTTGGATTTCCTGTCCAAGTTCCATTTGCTGCAGTCAGTACTGAGTTATAGGCGGTGGTACCGCTGATGGTGGGAGCAGATGAATTAGATGGTGCTGCAACAGCAGGACATGTGGGGATTGCTGCATATCGCGCTGAGGTGGAGTTGTAATCTGATGTCACCTCAGCATCTGTGAGGACAGTGGAGTAGATCTTCATGATGCCGAGTTGAGCATTCATGTAGTAAGAAGAGTCGGTCATCGCACCAATAAAGAAGCTGGCATTCATGGTGGGGTTTGACGATAACAAAGTCCCATCATTGCTGACAGGCTGCCCATCTTTATACATCTTGATGGCACGAGTGCTCACATCAATGGTGAAAACTAGATGCTGCCATGTGTCATTTACGACAGCTGCGTTACTTGAAATTGTTGCAGTTCCAGATGTTCCATTGCCGTTTTCAGCCAAGAGCCTGAGGCTGCTGGTCTGCCATTCATTCCACCCTAACTTGAATCCATTAGTTGAAAGCCCTGAACCAGCTGTTGCAATTAATGTATTGATGCTGAATTTTGCACTTGGCTTAATCCATGCAGAAACTGAAAATTGGGATCCAAAGTTGGTGGTGGGGAAAGTTATCTTTGATGCGCCCGAGAAAGTGAAGATTCCACAATTGGTAGATGATGAGAATGTCACATTTGAAGGCGTGCCAGAGATGCCTGATGTTGAGTCAATGACATTTCCTGAGCCAGAGTAGGTGTTGGGGTCGATTGTGATTGTCAGTGTGGCTGCATGGGATGGATAGATAAAGAAGGCTGTGGGCAGGATGAGTGCAGACAGGAGTGAAAATATCCAGATTCTGCGCATGGGATTATTTTATAGCACAGGCGGGAGCGTGAGATCTGATGAGCGCAGAAGAGCGATTGCTAATGCAATCAAGGTGAGCGCGATAAGGAGGGAGCCTTGGGTTCCACATCTTTGCGGGAATCCTTTGATGCCACTCATGTGATCTTGCTTCATATCTTTAATCACATTTAAGAAATGTGCTGCAACACCTAAGAGCGCACCCCCTGCCCACATCCACATAGGTGGCAGATAGTCCTTGGAGAGAGCCATGGAAGATGGAAGAGCTGCAAATGCGATTGCATAGGGAAGCCAAGAGAGAAGAGTGAACTTAAAGTAGAAGTTATATGCAACAGCCCATCCAATAGCAAAGATAGATAGGCCTCCCCCAATCAATCCAAGAGGTCCAAAGAGATTGATTAGAAGAGCTAGTGGAAGAACAATCTTGAGAGCTCTCTGCAGGAGGCTGCGTGAAATCAATTCAGCCATCAAAGGCTTATTCATTCGCTGATGGCGCAGATCATCTTCGTAATCGATGAGGTCATTACTCCAGCCCACCACTAACTGCCCTAGAAATACTCCGAAGGCAATAAGAAGTGATGGCCCTTCCCACCAGAAGAGTTGGGCGAAGAAGTAGCTGAGTGTGGTGACAAGCAGTGTGGGACCAAAGTGGCTCGCCTTAGCTAAGCCGATAATTGTCTTCTTCACATGCTCACCCTATGACAGAGAGCTACTCCACTCGCTTACGGTGAGCAGATTTTGAGAGATAGATGGCAAAGACAAGTGCAACAACTATTCCTGCGTTAAGGCCCATCTCATAGATGGAGCGCTTAAAGGCCTCATCTGACTTAGTGGACTCCAGAGTGAGGGATGCACCTACCGTGAGGATATGTCGAACCGCTGCAATCACACCGATTATCAAAAACTTATCGAGCTGATAAACACCATCTGTAAAGCGAGAGATGACCGTGCGAAGAATCTCAAGGATGATCACGATAAAGAGCACATCGTTGACGCCTTGAATCATTCCATTGGGGAAGAAGGGATCAGTCTCTAAAAGTCGCTTGATGCTAAAGAAGAAGGCACCGAGACCGATCAGAAAGAGCGCAACAGCTAAGACTGCGTGAAATACATCTTCAATTAAATCTACATACTTCAGTGGAAGTATTGATGTCTCGATATCAAGATTCTTTTCTTTTTCCATAGTCAAAAGTACAGCGAAAGCTCTCATGCAGCGAGCCCAAGTGCATAAGAGTTATCGAGAAGTCGAGCGTCGATCCACTCCAAAGGAGCGAGTCGGAGAGGTGGATGCTGAAATATTTGAATCGGTTGGCTTTAAAGTGGCATAGACCGAGATGGCTCCATGGAGTGCTGGCTTCCAGGTGCAGGTGGCAGTTGTTGTTGCCCAAGTGATGTTCTTGCAGCCAGTAATGGTCTTACCTTGAGCATAGAAAGTAGTTTTGCCTGGGGTACTCAGAGT
The DNA here is from genome assembly GCA_937927965.1 of uncultured Candidatus Planktophila sp. GTDB lineage: Bacteria > Actinomycetota > Actinomycetes > Nanopelagicales > Nanopelagicaceae > Planktophila. The sequence continues at coordinate 3,131 of CALEZA010000024.1, read as the reverse complement.
TGCTGTGAGGGTATAGCTACTCTTATAAATTAAAGGCGAAACATTAGGAGAAATTCCTGAGACTGTTATGGTGGAAGTCTCCTCACCAGAAATTTCTATTCCAATTTGAAAGAGGAAATTTGCACTACCTGTCGTTCCAAATGCTGTTCCGCCATTATTCGACATAATGTAGTAAACGGTGCTGAGACCCGTGACGCTATCGAGGGTAAAACTTCCATCACCACTGATATCTGCTGATGGAATCGGCTGCCCGTAGCATCCGCCAAGAACAGAGTGGCTCTGTCCAGGGGTTACCCAGAATTTAGTTCCTGCTGTGACAGTTCTTGATCCCACAAAGCGAGCGACTCCTGCAGTCGCATTCGAAGGCGTGAAGGTTTCCAAGATTGCTCCTGCGCCAGCTGTACCTGAATCTGCGCGGATGTGAAATTTTGAGCTGGGAAAGTTTGTGGTGCTTGCAGATCCAATTTGAGCAAGAATCGCAGTAATTCTTGTTGTTCGGTTAACGATGTATCGACTGCCATAAATTTCAGAGGTATATGCATTGATACATCTATTGCTGACTGCAGTAAAACCATAGACAGGTGCAGCTTGTGCGGGATATTGAGGTGCCACCATCAAAATGGAGAGATAAAAGGCAATCAACGGCGAGGCTTTAAAGCGACGACGGAGCCAGATAATCATGGGTCAAGGGTATTGGACGCCAAGTCTGGAGGTCTAATTTCGAAGATAAGTTTGGAAAGCTCGCCTACAGGCTCACTTATTCTGTGTAAGTAACTGGATATCCCTTGTTAAACCAAGGCTGCTTATTGCCACAGAGGGCGCAGAACTTCTCAAGAGGCTTAAAGGGCTCTGAACACTTTGAGCAGTTACCCACCCATGATGCCCAAGTTGATTCTGCTCCCTCTTCACAGTTCTCACTCTCCCAGATACTTTCATTAGGAAGTACAGCCTGAAGCTCATCAAAAGTAGTATTGGCGATCTTGAGAACGCGCTCAACGACAGCGCTCTGACTTAAGAAGCGTGATCCACCAAGTCTCTTCACATGATCTTCCACCAAGAGCGTCCAACGCAGTGGAAACTTCTTTGGGTCACCCTTGATCACTCGCTTGTAATCTTCTGGGAGAGATGTAAAGGAATCTGTTGGTGATTGGCCCCTCTTGGCACCACACTCGCTGCAAAATCTCGTCTCACCAAAATTAACCTCATCAAAGCGATGTCCGCACTTGCACTTGCCATAGGCATGAACTTGGACATTCTCCTCAAGGAGAATAACGATTGAGCCATTTTCAATGACTTCATCCGCGCTTTCGTAGATAAAGCCATAGATGAAATCTTCTTTGAGCTCCTCATAATCAAATTTAGTGTTTGCTAGGAAAGCCTCATCAAAATGAAGTCCATCAAAGAGATCTTCAAAGCCTATATATGTGCGAGTCATGGAGACGAAGAAAGTGTCCACATCACTGGAATTGATGGCACTCTTCTTCTGTGCCACCTTCTTCACGGGTGCCTTCTTCGCAGGTGCTTTCTTTGCGGCAGCCTTCTTTGCAGGGGCCTTCTTTGCTACCGCTTTTTTCGCCACTGTTATCCCTTAACTAGCTGTAAAGCCAAAGCCAGGGAGGTCGCCGCCGCGAATAGTCTCATTAGCTTCATCAGTGAGGATATTGTCCTGCTTCTTTGGCGAGAAGTCAGGTTTGAAGTATTCAGAGAGTCTGCTTGCATGCACAGGGCGATCAAATGCCAGAAGAAGTGCGATCGCATGAGCTAAATGTCGCTCCTTATCAGGGCGATTTTGTTCCATGCTGACTTCAGCTTTGACTGCATAGAGTGATGCTGTCCAATCGCTGACATCATCGTTTCCTGTCAGCGAAAGTCCAGTATCTGCAACACCAAGTGCTTCTTCATGGCGATTGAGTTCAAAGAGAGCTCGCGCCTTCAAGCTGTAGAACCAGAGATTTGCGCTGTGAGTGCTATCTGGCCCGAAGAGGTCTGTCGAATCCATGAAATCAAGTGATGTTTGATCTTCATCGAGCACTCGATAGCAATCGACCATACGAAGTAGTGCCCATCCATAGGCATCTGCGTTATCTGGGTGAGCGCTGAAGTCCTTAGTCATCTCCATAATGCGGCGATTATTCTCAATCGATGAGTAATACTCCTCTTTGGAGTAGAGAAGAATTGCAATGCGCTGCAATGCGCTCAGATAAGCACGGTTATACCCAATTGCATCCCAGAGTGAGGCTGCTGTGCGAGACAGACTGAGAGCATCATCGAGCCCTTCTGGACCGCGATAGGTGCGAGAAAGTGAGAAGCAGCAATCTGCAACAGAGCCATGATCTTCACGCTCTGAGTAGAGCTTGCGTGCTCTCTCCAAATGCTCACGCGCTTCAAGGAGCTCGCCAGAATCAATGAGAGCGTTACCCAGCTTGTAGCAATAAAGTGGAACTTTTCCAGATGAAGTTGCATCTGCAATCACCAAACAGTTGCGAAGGAGATTTACTGACTCTGAGTAATTTCCAAGATAGCTATAGATATCTCCAAGGAAGGCATCGATCTCTGCAACTTCTTCTAACTCTTGTTCATTCCTACGGAAACTTCTCGCCTCTTCACAGGCTGCAATAGCAGCTTCCTCATTATCGGCCATATAGAGAGCGCGTCCTTCAAGGAACTTGCTCAGGCCTGCGATGCTAAATGCTTCTTCAGATGCAGCGCTATCTGCAGATTTGTGAGCCCAGTCAACAGCCTCTTCATATCGTCTGCTGTCATAGAGAGCTGCTGCAATGCCCCACTGATTCTTTGAGAGCTCCACTTTGCTGTCAGGCTCTTGATAGGCATTAAGACCTTGCGTGTATGCAGCAATCGCATCTTCATATCGCTCAGCACGAGAGAGTGCGATGCCTTGCTTGTAGTAAGCATTCTCCACACGCAAATTGCTCATACATTTTGCAGCCTCAACAGCAGCCTGCTCTGCAAGTGATGCTGCCTGGATGTATTCAGAGTCGCTATAGCTACGGTGGTAGAGCTCGATCAGCAGATCTACCTTCTCCTCATTCTCAGCCTCAGATAGATGAGCCCAGATCTGCTCGGATGAATAACTCTCAAGGTCATTGGTGTCCATGGCTCATTCTTACAAA
>CALEZA010000023.1 GCA_937927965.1 uncultured Candidatus Planktophila sp. | reverse complement strand
AAAATCTTGAAGATGTAATGAAGGTCGGAGATAAGGTCCAGGTTGAGATCGGTGAAATCGATCCAAAGGGCAAGCTATCTCTTATCCCTGTTCTTGAAGAAGGCGCAGCATCAGCTGAGTAATGTCTGTTAAAAGAACGGTTCACCCAAGCGGTCTGCGCATCGTCACAGAGGAAGTTCCCTCTGTGCGAAGCGCTGCCATTGGTATCTGGGTCAATGTGGGTTCTCGTGATGAAGCACCAGCAACTGCTGGTGCTTCTCACTTTTTAGAGCACCTACTTTTTAAGGGCACCACGACTCGTACCGCCTTAGAAATCACCTCTTCCATTGAATCAGTGGGAGGGGAGATGAATGCATTCACTTCCAAGGAGTACACCTGCTTCTATGCTCGAGTAATCGACACAGATCTGCCAATGGCAATCGATGTAGTCAGTGACTTAATTACTTCTTCGATTGTCACAGCTCTTGATGTTGATGCAGAGCGCAAGGTGGTTTTGGAAGAAATTGCTATGCGAGATGATGATCCCAGTGATCTAGTCCATGACTTGTTTAGCGACACCTATTATGGAGACACCCCTATCGGGCGTCCTATCTTGGGCACCATCAAGAGCATCAATGAGATGTCTCGAAATACTGTCTTTAATTACTACAAGAAAAAGTATCTCCCATCAGACTTGGTAGTCTCTGTTGCGGGAAATATCAAGCACAAGAAAGTTGTCGCTATGGTTGAGAAGGCTCTCTCACGCGATAACTTCCTAGATGTTTTGGGAACACCAAATATTCGTCCCAACACACCAATCAAACTTGGTCCTCAGAAGAGCGTTGGTTTGATGTATCGCAAGACCGAACAAGCTCACATGCTCTATGGCATGCAGGGAGTTGCTCGCGCTGACGAGCGTCGTTTTGCTATGGGAATTCTCTCTGCAGCACTGGGTGGGGGAATGTCCTCTCGCCTCTTCCAAGAGATCCGTGAGAAGCGTGGACTTGCATATTCAGTCTATTCATACGCTCAACAATTTGCGGGCAGCGGCACCTTGGCTTTCTATGCTGGTTGTAATCCAACCAAAGCTGTGGAAGTCGTCGAAATTATCCGTGAGGTATTAAGTGATGTTGCCGATAACGGAATGACCCATGAAGAGATTGAACGGGCTAAAGGCGCGGTGCGGGGCTCTCTGGTTTTGAGCCAAGAAGATTCAGGCTCTCGTATGAGCCGCATTGGCAAGAACGAGATTGTGTATGGCCAGGTGATGGATTTTGACGATATTTTGAAGGCAATTTCACGCGTAAGCGCAGAAGACATCCGCGAAATTGCTAGCGAGTATCTGACAAAGACGCCTACTCTTGCTCTTGTTGGACCATTCAAGAGTGAAACAAAGTTTGAGAAGGTGTTACAGGTATGATTAAAGTCGGAGTTCTAGGTGCTCGCGGTCGCATGGGCTCAGAGGTAGTTAAGGCAATCTCCGAAGCACAGGATTGTGAACTCGTTGCTTCCCTTGATGAAGGCGATTCACTTGATGCTCTAGTTGCATCAAAGGCGGAAGTCGTCGTTGACTTCACCACACCAGATGTAGTGATGGGCAATCTTGAATTCTTGATCAAGAACAACATTCATGCTGTTGTTGGAACAACTGGTTTCTCTGAAGATCGCTTAGCAACACTGAAATCTTGGCTTGCTGCAAACCCAACGACAGGCGTACTTATCGCACCCAACTTTGCTATCGGTGCAGTACTAATGATGGAGTTTGCTGAGAAGGCTGCACAATTCTTTGAATCTGCAGAAATTATTGAGCTCCATCATCCAAATAAAGTTGATGCTCCTTCTGGAACTGCTGCCCGCACAGCCACTCTGATATCAGAGGCTCGTAAGCGCGCTGGTCTTTCAGCTATGCCAGATGCAACCACTACTTCCCTCGAGGGAGCACGAGGCGCTCTTGTTGGAGATGTTCCCGTGCATTCAGTTCGACTTCGTGGTTTGATAGCACATCAAGAAGTGCTCTTTGGTGGGCTCGGTGAAACTCTGACTATTCGTCATGATTCACTCGATCGCGCTGGTTTTATGCCAGGAGTCCTTCTCGGAGTAAGAAAAGTTTCATCACATCCAGGGCTGAGCGTCGGCCTTGAGAAGTTCTTCTAAGGAGAAGCAGATGTCATCACATCCAGAAATCACAATGTATGGAGCAGATTGGTGCGGAGATTGTCGCCGCTCTAAGAGACTTCTTGAAGAACTCGACATTCAAATTACGCATGTTGATGTTGAGGCAGATGAATCTGCCGCAACGAAAGTTGTTGAAATTAACGGGGGAGCCAAATCTATTCCTGTGATTGTCTTCCCTGATGGAACTCATCTAACTGAGCCTTCAGATAATGATCTCAAGGCAAAACTTGTAGCTCTTGGAGTTATTTCAGCCTAAATGCCATACCAGCGCACTTGCAGCAGCTGATCCTAGAACAACAATTGGGAATGGCGCCTTCAACACAAGTGCGATGATTGCAACGCTCATTCCAACAGCTCTCTGATCTAATACAAGCCTGCTCTTATCAGAAAAGGTTTGTACTGCAACGAGAGCGCTCAACAGGGCAATCGGAATAAGAGTATTAATTCGAAGAGCTCGCGGGTTAGTTAGATATTTCTCGGGCACGCTATGGCCAACAAACTTGAGCAAGAAAGCAATTGCGCTTGTGCCAATAACGCCCCACCAGAGTGCGCTCATGATCGCGCCTTCCATCCAAATGCAACGGCCAGAAGTGCAGTGCTGATGATTGGTATTCCTGCTGCCACAAAAGGAGTGAGAAGTAGGGAGAGTACAAGAGCTGAGGCTGCGAGCAGTTTCTCGTAGTTGTTGGTCAATCGTGGCCACACCAGTCCTAGGAATGCTGCAGGAACAGCGGCATCAAGTCCCCACGCAGCAGGATCTCCCATCGCTTGTGCTCCGAGAGCCCCAAGCAGAGTGAAAATGTTCCAGAAGAAATAGACTCCCAGCCCCGTAAGCCAGAAGCCTTGCTTCATTGCTTCTTCACCAAGATCGCTCTGCCCAAGAGCAACACCAGTGGATTCATCGATAGTTACTTGCGCTCCAGCTACCTTACGCCAACCTCTCAGTCGCAATAGCGGAGCGAGTCGAAGACCATAGAGAGCATTGCGGATGCCAAGAAGTGAAGCAGTTGCAATTCCCGCCAGCGCAGTTCCACCAGAGCCAAGAACTCCGACAACAGCAAATTGTGAAGCACCTGAAAATGTCAGAAGTGAGAGCAGGCAAGTTTGTATCAGGCTAAATCCTGCAGCTATTCCTGCGGCCCCGAAGGCAACCCCATAGAGGCCAACGGTGAAAGAGACGCTCAGGGAGGCGGCAGCGGTGGTGCGGTTCACTCTGGACACGCGGACATTCTGCCCCATAGATACCCGTTGGAGCAGGGGTTGGGTAGATAAGGTGCCACCATGTCTGAAACAAGCGCACATTCTGAGGTTATTTTCCGAGACGATGTCTCTGTCGAGTTGATCAAGGCAAGCGCAAGCGATGCCGATGTGATCTGGGCTGCTCGCGTATCCACCGCTGGCGAACAGTCGATGGATGAAATCGGAGAGGATCCTGCACGCTCATCAGGACTCATCAATTACCTAGCTCGTGAGCGTCACGGCTCACCTTTTGAGCACACTTCAATGACCTTCTTTATCTCAGCGCCAATATTTGTTTTCCGTGAATTTATGCGCCACCGCATCGCGTCATATAATGAAGAGTCTGGTCGCTACCGTGAACTCAAGCCTGTCTTCTATATCCCCAACGCCGATCGCAACTTAATTCAAATTGGAAAGACTGGAGCATATGAGTTTGTTCCAGGCACAACAGAACAATTTAATGTGACGGTAGAGGCGATGAAAGAGGCTTACCTCGTCGCGTATAAGTCATACACAACCATGCTCGATGCAGGTATTGCTCGTGAAGTTGCACGAGCTGTATTACCAGTGGCTACCTACTCATCTATGTATGTGACAATGAATGCTCGTGCGCTGATGAATTTCCTCTCCTTAAGAACTTCCCGCGAAGGTTCGCACTTCCCAAGCTATCCGCAGCGTGAAATTGAGATGGTTGCAGAGAAGATGGAGGCAGAATTTGCGAAATTGATGCCTCTGACCTATCAAGCCTTCGAAAAATCTGGTCGCGTAGCGCCTTAAAGGATAAGATACCCAGATGAGTACGACACCTCCTTTCGGCCGCCTGATCACCGCAATGGTGACTCCTTTCAATAAGGATGGGGCGATTGATTGGGATGGAGTTGCTCGCCTGGCTCAGCATCTTGTTGATACTGGACATGATGGAATCGCTGTCAATGGAACAACTGGAGAGGCTCCCACCACTAAATCTTCAGAGAAGCTCGAGATTATTCGAGTAGTAAAAAGCGTTGTTGGCCCTCATGTCACTGTTCTCTCAGGTGCTGGCGATAATGAAACTGCGTATACAGTGGAACAGGCTAAGCGCTCACAAGATGCAGGGGCCGATGGTCTTCTAGTTGTAGTTCCTTACTACAACAAACCTCCTCAAGCTGGAATCGAAGCTCACTTCCGTGCTGTTGCAGCAGCGACAGATCTTCCAATCATGGTCTACGACATTCCTGGTCGTACCGGCGTTGAAATCGAATCAGACACAATCGTTCGCCTCTTTGATAGTGTGGAAAATATCGTCGCTCTGAAAGATGCCAAAGGAAATCTTGCTGCAACATCTTGGGTAATCAAGCGATGTGGAATTCCTGTCTATTCAGGTGATGACATTTTGAATCTTCCATTCCTATCAATCGGAGCAGTGGGGTTCGTCTCTGTGTGTGGTCATACAGTTGGGCGCGAGCTCAAGGAGATGCTCAATACATGGTTTGCTGGAGATACAACTCGTGCACTAGAAATTCACCAGCAGTTGCTTCCAGTCTTTACTGGCACTTTCCGCACGCAAGGTGCAATCCTCACAAAGGCAGCGATGAATATGATGAACCTGCCTGGTGGAACAACTCGTCTTCCTCTCGTCGATGCCACAGAAGAGCAGATCGCGCAGTTGCGTAAGGATCTGATCGCTGGTGGCGTCGTTCTCCCATGACCCAGCATCCACATCCCAATCTCAATCAACCACCTGCGCTAGTAGCTGGCGGGCTTCGCATTGTTGCCTTAGGTGGAATCTCAGAAATTGGTCGCAATATGACCGTTTTTGAATATGAAGGCCAGTTATTAATCGTTGACTGTGGCGTTTTATTTCCAAGTGAAACGCAGCCAGGTGTTGATTTAATCCTGCCAGATTTTTCTTATCTAAAGGAGCGAATGGCTGATATCGCGGCCGTTTTTCTAACTCACGGTCATGAGGATCACATAACCGCACTTGGCTACCTACTTCGTGAGCGAGAAGACATTCAAGTAATTGGCAGCGCTTTAACTCTTGCTTTCCTAAAGGGAAAGTTAAGAGATCATCGAATCTCACCAATTATGGTTGAAGTTAAAGAAGGTCAGAGCAGAAAAGTTGGACCTTTTGATTTGGAATTTATTGCAGTCAACCACTCAATTCCTGATGCATTAGCGCAATCTGTCCTGCCGGTCCACCAAAACTCACACAGCCCAGCCAAAGCCAGAACCTCAGCGCTTGACCAAAGCCGACAGAGGGGGGTGTCTTCATGGGCCGATCCATGGGTTCAGGCACTCGGCCAGTGCCTCGCCACCCGTCAGGTGCAGGCTGACATTCACGCGATCATGTTCTGTCTCGGTGTCCAGTGCGAAATCCCAGGGGTGACCTTCGTCCAGTGGGCCGGGCGTACCGAGTTGACGGGTCAGGTCTTCCAGCAGCCGCAGCACCTCGTCGCGGCCCTTCTGGGCGTAGGGGTCCTCCGGCGCCCAGGCGAGGCGCAGGCGGTACAGGCGACCCAGCGCGGCGAGCTCGCCGAGCTCGAGGGCCCGCCCGCGCAGCT
>CALEZA010000022.1 GCA_937927965.1 uncultured Candidatus Planktophila sp. | reverse complement strand
GTGTTGGTCCATTTGGATTGCTTCAATCACTCTCTGATGGCGTAAAGCTCGCTCTCAAGGAAGACATCATTCCTGCGGCTGCAGATAAAATTGTATTTATTGCAGCACCGATTATCGCTGCAGCGATGTGCTTTATGTCTTTCGCTGTCATTCCAATGACTGGTGTTGTCACACTTCTTGGTCAAAAGACTGCAATGCAGCTCACTGATCTCCCAGTCGGCGTTCTCTACATCTTGGCTGTCACATCTATCGGTGTCTACGGAGTAGTTCTTGCTGGTTGGTCTTCAGGCTCTACATACCCACTCCTAGGCGGACTTCGCTCAAGCGCACAAGTTATTTCATATGAAGTTGCTATGGGTCTTTCACTTGTGGCTGTTTTTATCTATGCAGGATCGATGTCCACATCAGATATCGTCGCATCCCAGCACGGTCACATTTGGAACGCAGTTGTTCTCTTTCCATCATTTGTTATCTATGTGATTTCAATGGTGGGCGAGACAAACCGTGCTCCATTTGACTTAGCTGAAGCAGAAGGCGAGCTAGTCGGTGGATTCCACACAGAGTACTCATCATTGAAGTTCGCACTCTTCTTCTTGGCAGAGTATGTGAACATCATCGCTGTCTCTGCTCTTGCGACAACCTTGTTCCTTGGTGGATATCACGCACTTCCAGGTCTTGGCTTCACAGAGGCTTGGCTCGGCGGTTGGTTCACGATCGTGTGGTTCTTCCTGAAGGTCAATCTCTTCTTCTTTATCTTCATGTGGTTGCGTGCATCCCTTCCACGCCTTCGCTATGACCAATTCATGAAGTTCGGCTGGAAAGTTCTCATTCCTGTCTCACTTCTCTGGATCATGATTGTTGCATCACTTCGTGTGATTCAAAATGAAGGTGCATCTCGCACAGTTGCACTCGCATTTGCTCTAGGTATTGTCCTCATCGTGATGGCAATCAGCTCACTCTTTGAGAAGTCAAAGCAGAAGTCACGAACTCCACTTCCAGAAGGAGAGGCACCAAACTTCCCTGTGCCTAAACTGCCTGGGATCTCTTCATTTAATGTTTCATCTCAGAGCCACACTGGAGGCAACAATGAGTAATTCACTCGAGCCAAAGAAGTCTGGCGCAGCCAAGAACATCGATGATGTTGCTTTCGTTGAAGTAGAGCAGCCAGGTCCTGCGCCGCTTACTGAACAGGCTAAGGGCTTCTGGGTCACTTTCCGCACCATGTTTAAGAAGAACCTCAGCGTTCAATACCCAGATGTTGCACCACCTATTGAGCCACGCTTTCATGGTCGCCACCAACTCAATCGCCACCCAGATGGTCTTGAGAAGTGCATCGGTTGCGAACTCTGTGCATGGGCATGTCCTGCAGATGCAATCTATGTTGAAGGTGGAAATAACACTCCAGGAAATCAAGTATCTCCAGGAGAGCGCCACGGAGCTGTCTATCAAATCAACTATCTTCGCTGTATTTTCTGCGGACTCTGTGTTGAAGCGTGCCCAACTCGTGCCCTCACAATGACCAATGAGTTTGAGTTGGCAGATAGCACTCGCGAAAAACTTATCTTTGAAAAGGAAGATCTTCTTGCACCACTTCGTGCAGGAATGGTTGCACCTCCTCACCCAATGTATCCAGGAATGGATGAGAACAATTACTACCGCGGTGAAGTAAAGGCAGCAGATCCTTCACAGGGAGCAATCGTGGGGGAGGATAAGTAAATGGTGATTCAAACTCCAGAAGCGATCATGTTCTGGTTTCTAGCCCCCCTTGCTGTTCTTTCAGCACTTGGAATGCTTCTAGTAAAGAAGGCTGTCCATTCAGCCCTACTTCTCGCATGGGTAATGATCACTCTTGCAATTTTCTACATTGCACAGGATGCACTCTTCCTTGGCATTGTTCAGATTGTTGTTTACACAGGCGCAGTCATGATGCTCTTCCTCTTTATTTTGATGCTCGTCGGTGTAGATTCTTCAGATTCACTTACTGAAACGATTCCAGGACTTCGTCCTATTGCCATCACGGCCGCTATTGGTTTCGGCGGACTTCTCACATCTCTTATTGGTCGCGCAACACTAGGTCGCAGCCCAGTTGGTTTGTCCCAAGCAAATGCTGAAGGAAATGTTCAAGGTCTTGCAGTACTTCTCTTCTCAGATTATGTCTGGCCATTTGAAGTCGTCTCAGCACTTTTGATCACAGCAGCTCTTGGCGCAATGGTTCTGGCTCATCATCAGCGCACGGTTGCTCGCCCAACACAGCGAGAGAGCTCTATTGCTCGATTCCGCCTTGGAAATCTATCGAGCGCTGCAGGACTTCCTGGCCCTGGTGTTTTCGCTCGTCACAATGCTGTCGATGTTCCAGCGCTACTTCCTGATGGAACTCCAGCACCAACATCAATTTCCGCAACCCTCAAAGCTCGCGGCGACATGCTTGAGTCTGGACAATTCCAACTCGATGTTGTTGATACAACAGTCGTGGAGGAGAAGTAATGAATCCATATAACTACCTCTATGTCGCAGGCCTCCTCTTCACAATTGGCGCTGTTGGCGTTGTGGTTCGCCGCAATGCAATCGTTGTCTTTATGTGTGTTGAGCTGATGCTCAATGCAGCAAACCTAGCTTTTGTTACCTTCTCACGAATCAATGGAACTCTTGAAGGACAGGTCACCGCCTTCTTCACGATGGTCGTTGCAGCATGTGAAGTTGTAGTTGGTCTAGCCATTATCGTGGCGATTTATCGCTCACGCCGATCAGCATCTGTTGATGATGCTAGTTTGTTGAAGCGATAAATATGAGCACTTCATCATCACTTGTTTATCTGATTGCACTTCCACTCTTTGGTGCTGCAACGCTTCTCTTGGGAGGACGCCGCACCGATAAATGGGGACATCTCCTAGCAACAGGTATGGCTGCTAGCTCCTTCGGAGTTGGCCTCTATCAGCTCTCTGAGATGCTCGGACGCAGTGGCGAAGAGCGTGCTGTGACTCAGAAACTCTTCTCTTGGATTGCAGTCGGCAATTTCAATATCGATGCAGCTCTCCTGCTAGATCAACTCTCCATCTGCTTTGTTCTCTTGATCACTGGTGTTGGCACGCTGATTCATATTTATTCAATCGCCTATATGGAGCACGATGAGAATCGCCGCCGCTTCTTCGCGTATCTGAATCTCTTTATCGCATCCATGCTTCTCTTGGTTTTGGGTAACTCATATCTCAATCTCTATGTTGGTTGGGAAGGAGTGGGTCTTGCTTCCTACCTCCTCATTGGTTTCTGGAATCAAAAGCCTGCTTATGCAACAGCTTCAAAGAAGGCTTTTGTGATGAACCGTGTGGGAGACATGGGTCTGTCCTTTGCAATCATGATCGCCTTCGCAACCCTTGGAACCACAACCTTTGAGGGCGTGCAAGAGGCCTCACATCACGCATCAGAAGCAGCGCTCACAGCTATTGGAATTATGTTGCTCGTTGCAGCCACAGGTAAGTCAGCACAATTTCCTCTCCAGGCTTGGCTTGGTGATGCAATGGCAGGTCCAACACCTGTTTCTGCACTTATCCACGCAGCTACCATGGTTACAGCAGGTGTCTATCTCATTGTTCGTTCCAACTTCATCTTTGATGCGGCGCCAACTGCTCAATTACTCGTGGTTATCGTTGGTGCGATCACATTGATCTTCGGTGCCTTGATTGGTACTGCTAAAGATGACATTAAGAAGGCGTTAGCTGCCTCAACAATGTCGCAGATCGGCTACATGGTTCTCGGAGCCGGTCTTGGTCCTGCAGGATATGCATTTGCAATCATGCACCTTCTAACACATGGTTTCTTCAAGGCAAGCATGTTCCTTGGTGCAGGTTCTGTAATGCACGGAATGAATGATGAAGTGAATATGCGTAAGTTTGGTAACTTGCGTAAATTCATGCCAATCACATTCGTGACCTTCGGGCTTGGATATCTAGCAATTATTGGTGTTCCACCATTTGCTGGTTTCTACTCTAAGGATGCAATTATCGAAACAGCCTTTAATGCAGGTGGAGTTAAGGGAATTATCTTGGGATCAGTCGCGCTACTTGGTGCCGCGATTACTGCCTTCTATATGTCTCGCGTCATGATTCTTACATTTACAAGCAGGGGTCGTTGGGACGACAATGCTCATCCCCATGAGTCACCTTGGTTGATGTGGCTGCCAATTGCAATTCTTTCAGTTGGTTCTGTAACAGCAGGATTCCTCTTCACCCGCGGTGATGCCCTTGTTCACTGGCTCGAGCCAGTAGTGGGCGGACATCACGGTGAGCATGAAGAGTTTTTGCCAGCACTCGTTGTTTCTGGTCTTGCCCTCACAGCAGTGGCCATCGGAGTTGCAATCGCAATTGTGAAATATCAGCTCTCTGATGTTGATTCAATTGCACCAGAAAAGGTTTCTGCACTCACTCGCTTTGTGCGTCGCGATCTTGGTCAGGATGCATTTAACGAAGCAGTGTTTATGCGTCCAGGCCAATCTCTCACTAAGCTCTTAGTGGCATCTGATGACCGCGTCATTGATGGGGCAGTAAGAGGTATTGCTCGAGTGGCAATTGGTTCTGGCTCAGCACTTCGTAAGACACAGACAGGCTTTGCTCGCAGTTATGCAGCATTCATTCTTATTGGTGCGATCGTGTTGATCGCTGGAATCTGGGTGGTCACACAATGAGTTCAGTAACAGTTCTTGCCCTGCTTCCATTGATTGGAGCCCTACTCGTTGGAGTTCTCCCTTCAAGCAACACACTTCGCATCAAGCAAGCAGCTCTTGCTGTCACAATTGTGACTGCGGCTTTTGGTATCTATATCGCAACACAGTTTGTTGCCGCAGACACAGCTCTTCAATTCGTTGAGCGACATGAGTGGATTCCATCATTTGCTATCAATTACTCAGTAGGACTCGATGGACTCTCGCTTGTTCTCATAGTGATGTCTGTAGTTCTAACTCCCATTGTTCTACTTGCTTCGTGGAATGAGTCAGAGGGTGGTCGCTGGTCAGCAAAGACTTTCTACCTTCTCATTCTTGTTCTAGAAACCATGATGATTGGAGTTTTCG
>CALEZA010000021.1 GCA_937927965.1 uncultured Candidatus Planktophila sp. | reverse complement strand
GCAATGAACGCTTTGCGTCAGATGTTGTCAGTTTCAACCAAGATTGTTGGAGCAACACCTGAACTAACTGCTTCAGTTGAAAAGGATTTGAAGCATATTCCAGAGTTTGAGCCTCGCTTTTTGCGCCTTAACGCTGAAGAGCCATATCGCTTGAAGGCGACTGCGATCGTTCACCGCTTGGCATTTACTCGTGATCGCCATGCAAAAGGTGCACCACATGTTGCCAATAGAGATTACGCAAATACTGCAGAGCTGCTTGCTGATCTAGTTTTAATGCGTGATTCGCTATTGGCTCACCGAGGCGAATTGATTGCCACTGGCTTGCTTGAGCGCACAATCCGCACCATTGCCGCCTTTGGAATTAACCACGCAACCATGGATGTTCGTGAACATTCAGATGCGCACCACAATGTCTTGAAGCAGATCACCGGAGTCAATGGCTACCTAGAAAAGTCACATGATGAGAAGTTTGAAATCCTCACACAGATGTTGGCCGATGATGCACGTTTTGAAACCTCCAATTTAGAAGCTCTTGGCAAGAAAACCTTAGATACCTTTGTGGCTATTAATGATTTGATTGATCGTTTCGGCCCAGAGGCAATCGAAACCTATATTGTTTCTATGACTAAGGGTGCAGATGATTTAATTGCGGCGGTTGTGATTGCACAACAGGCAGGGTTAGTTTCCTTAAAGCAGAAGAAGGCGCGAATCGGTTTTGCACCACTGCTTGAAACCGTTGCAGAGCTACGTGCTGCTGGAGAAATTCTTGAAAAGCTATTGAGTAATCCCGCCTACCGTTCTGTTGTGGCGCTTCGCGGTGATGTTCAAGAGGTAATGCTGGGTTATTCAGATTCAAACAAGGATGCAGGAATTGCAACCAGTCAGTGGGAGATTCACAGAGCACAAAGATCTCTTCGCGATGTTGCGATGAAGCACGGTGTGAAGCTGTGTTTGTTCCATGGCCGTGGTGGTTCCGTAGGTCGTGGCGGCGGTCCAACTTACGATGCATTAATTGCACTGCCTTGGGGTTCTGTAGATGGACAGATCAAAATGACAGAACAAGGCGAAGTAATTAGCGATAAGTACGCACTGCCTTCACTTGCGCGTGAAAATGTTGAGTTAACACTTGCAGCATCACTTGAGGCAACAGTTCTCAATCGCGGACCGCGCCAATCACCTCAAGATCTTGAGCAATGGAATGAGTGCATGAATCTGGTAAGTGATAACTCCTTCACTCGCTATCGCGCACTTGTTGAGCACCCAGATCTTCCTGCTTATTTCTATGCATCAACTCCTGTGGAGCAGTTAGGAAATCTATTCTTAGGATCACGCCCATCACGCCGCCCAGACGCATCGAGTGGACTAGATTCACTTCGTGCTATTCCGTGGGTATTTGGTTGGACCCAATCTCGTCAGATTGTTCCTGGTTGGTTCGGTGTGGGAAGTGGCCTTAAAGCAGCTCGTGAAGCAGGCAAATCTGAAACTCTCAAGAAGATGTTGGCTGAGTGGCACTTCTTCTCCACCTTTATTAGCAATGTTGAGATGACTCTTGTGAAAACAGATCTCAAGACTGCTCGACGCTATGTTGAAACTTTAGTTCCAAAGGAGCTACAGCACTTCCTTGCAACTATCGAAGAGGAGTTTGCTCTTACTGTTGAAGAGATTCTCCTTCTCACAGGAAAGAGTGCACTCCTTGGAAATCAGCCTGTACTTGCTCGCACCCTTGAAGTCCGCGATGCATACCTTGCGCCGCTGCACTCACTACAGGTGAACCTCTTAAATCGAGTTCGCAATTCAGGTGAGAGCGCAGACTCCACGCTCATTAGAGCGCTACTGCTCACCATCAATGGAGTAGCAACGGGTCTTCGTAACACAGGCTGACTCTTCCCTGATGTCGGTTAACGCGCCTAGAATCCTGACATGAGTATGAAAGATGAATATCCAGAAGGAGCCAGCGGAGAACGCTGGGCTGAGTTCTGTGACTTTGTAATTAAGATGAAGGAAAATGGAACAGATCTTGCGGCTTTGATTTCAAAGAATATGCCAGAGATGGCGGGAAAGAATTACTCCAACCCAACTTCCTTCACCAATGAAGAGGTGTGGGCAATCCTTGAGTGGCTAGAGAAGTAAGTCAGGCAACTTTTTTTATTTGTATTAATTCCTCGTCTGACTAATATCTTCATTGCGGTTCTTCCTAGACATCTTCTGCACGAATTCAGTGCTCACGCCAATCACAATTAGAAAACTTGATGTAGCTAGAATAAATATAAGAATTTCAATGGTCATAACCCCGCCTCCTCTCAAAATTAATTCCTTCATTAATTAGAGTAAGAAGAGCAAGTGATAGAAGAGATACCGATAACCCCTCACAGAGTTCTCAGGAGTGGTGGCACTACGAATTGAACTTAGATTGCGTAAGTTCTAGCCCTTTTTCAATCAGGAACTCAACAACATCGGCACCTCGATCAATGAAGAGTGGCAATTCCTTCTTCTCTGGCTGGCTAAATTGCTTGAGGACAAAATCTGCAGGATCTTGTTGTCCCATAGGTCGACCAATTCCTAGGCGAATGCGGAAGTAATCTGGGGTTCCAAAGGATGATGTCATCGATTTCAAACCATTGTGTCCATTATCGCCACCACCTTGCTTGGTGCGAATAGCTGCAAAATCAATATCGAGCTCATCATGGAGAACAATGATCTTTGATGGATCTGTTGAATAAAACTGTGCAAGAGCTTTGATAGGCCCACCAGTCTCATTCATATATCCAAGTGATTTAGCCAGGATTACAGAGTGTGCATCGACTCCAAAGCCCAACTTATATGCAGCAATTGAGGTGCGAGACTTATGGGTGGAGAACTTGAGGTTATGTCGCTTACCTAGTTCATCGATAACCATCTGACCCACATTATGACGGGTGGCAGCGTATTGATCACCTGGATTACCAAGCCCCACTACCAACCACGTCATAACGCGTCAGATTTCTTTACTACTTATTCAGCAGCTGGAGCTGCTGGTGCTGCCTCTGCAGCTGGAGCTGCTGCTGCCTCATCGGCTGCAGATGCTGCGCGACGCTCAGAGAGGTGAACAACTGTTGCTGTTGCATCAAGAACGAGTGTGACACCTGCT
Organism: uncultured Candidatus Planktophila sp.; assembly: GCA_937927965.1. Taxonomy (GTDB): domain Bacteria; phylum Actinomycetota; class Actinomycetes; order Nanopelagicales; family Nanopelagicaceae; genus Planktophila. Next base: position 296 of record CALEZA010000021.1, on the reverse strand, counting down.
GGAAGTGTGACATCGCCTGCAACCTTTGATGTTCCTGCCTTCATGCCCTCAATGTCGAGAACGAGGAACTTAGGAATAGATGTTGCCTCTGCCTCAACTTCAATTGTGTTGTGGACATGCTCAAGGATTCCATCTGGATCGTGCTTGCCCTCTGTGTGAACAGGAACATGAACTGTGACCTTCTCACCACGACGAACGAGGAGAAGATCCACATGCTCAAGGTTCTGCTTGAGTGGGTTCTTCACAACTGACTTTGGAAGTGTGAGCTCTGTCTTGCCATCGAATGTGATGTTAAG
>CALEZA010000020.1 GCA_937927965.1 uncultured Candidatus Planktophila sp. | reverse complement strand
AAGTTCTTCGTGTGAAGCCAAACTCTTCAAAGGGTCGCTACATCCAGAAGGCAGTCGTTTCAACAACTATGGGTCCTGGTATCCAGGTTGATCCAAACCTTGTTCGTGAGCCATCTGCTAACTAAGTAAGTTCACAAGAATGGCCCTGGCGTAATGCCAGGGCCATTCTTCTTTTAACTGCCTATCATTAACTCATGGCATCTGTCGTTGAAACCGCACCCCTAGTACTTGATGTGGGGGCCGTGCTGTTGGTGGCGGCAACAAGTGGGCTTCTTGCACGCAAAGTGGGATTGCCAGCAATCGTCGGATATTTAGTCACAGGTCTTCTTGTCTCTCCATTTACACCTGGATTTGTTGCAGATAGTCAGCAGATTGCAATCCTTGCGGATATTGGCGTTGTCCTCCTTCTCTTTGAAGTGGGAATCGAAATAGATTTGGGGAGAATCAAGAGAGAGCACGGCGCTTTGTTATGGGCAGCTCCTGCACAAGTTTTTATAGGAACTGCAATCGGTACTGCGATCTTTACGCTTCTCGACATACCACTCTATGGCGCAGCACTTCTCGCTCTTTCTCTAGCTATGTCATCGAGTGTAGTGATCGTTAACATCACACGAAGCAGGCGCAGAACAACTAGTGCTGCAACAGAAGATGCACTCTTGGGGTGGAGTGTTTTGCAGGATGTGACTGGTGTGGCACTTGCAGCTTTTATGATTGCAATTCTTGGCGATACAGGCGAGTCACCTCTGAAATCAGTTCTAGGACTTCTGGGCTTTGGATTGACCGCGTATGTGGCATCCAAACTTCTCCCAGTTCTTCTTAAACTCATTCGTTGGGAGAGCGATCTCTTTTTGATTTACTCCGTGGCCTTCGGGCTTTCAATCGCCGCCTTAGGAACCGTGGCATTTGGAATTCCGATGGCACTTGCCTCATTCGTTGCTGGACTTGCAATCAATCAAAGTAGAGATACCGATGATGTTCGTAAGGCAGTTCTACCTTTTCGCGATCTTTTTCAAGTGCTTTTCTTTGTAGTGATTGGAAGCCTTGTTGAGCCAGCACTACTCATGGAAGCCCTTCCATTTGCGGCACTTTTGATTCTTCTGATGGTTCTGGTCAAGACTCTCCCCGCTTTCCTATTTGCACACTTTGGTCATATTGGAGAAAGCTCAGCACAATTGGCTGTTGGATTAAGTCAGGTGGGTGAATTCTCCTTTGTGCTCGGCAGCGCCGCGCTTGCTGCAGGCGTACTCACTAAAGTTCAATTCACAGGGGTATTGATGGCAGTGATCTTCTCCATCATCGTTTCCACCTTGGCAGTAAGGCGAGCCAGTCGGATTTCACGCTCAATTTGACCCTTGAGGCTGGCCCCAAGTAATCTACGGGCATAACCAAAGACCGCAGGTCTTAGCTCGCAAGGGCTAGATAATGAGGAATCTCAACCCGCGTAGGTGTTCACGATAATCCGTGCGCTCTTACGCGTCACGGATTTTTTATTGCCTGCGTTCACTAAGTA
>CALEZA010000019.1 GCA_937927965.1 uncultured Candidatus Planktophila sp. | reverse complement strand
GCTTGTGATTCGTCAATCACATTGTCACCAAAGGTGTCATTCACTAACTCAGCTGGCGGAGGTACTTTCTACCTCTCAACAATCTCTTTCTCTAACCTTGATGCATCTTCAACAACAACATGCCAGGGTAAGACTTTGAGCCTCAATGCTTACGGTGACACTTCTGCGACACCACTTCAGTTGGCTACAGGTCCATCAAGCTCTGTAATCACAACTGCAACAGTTGGAATCACTTCTACAACTCCAACTTCATCTGCAGGAACAGTTATTGCCAACACAGGTACTAACGCATCATCGACATACTCTTTCGATCTTGGTTTCTCAACACCAACATCGACTTCAGGTGCTGTCTACAAGCTCACACTTCAGAGCTCTAACTAAGGAATACATCCAACCCATTTAACGATTCTCTAGTACACGCATAGAAGCAGCTCACATCTGAGTTCGCTTCTATGCGTGTATAAGGGGAAGAGTTAAAACCAGGGTTTAGTAAGTGCATTCTTAGAAAAATTGAAGTAACGCTAAGAAAAGAAGAGGCAATGAACATACTCAAGCGGTACGAAAGTGATGACTTTGATGAGTCATACGCTTTTGACGACCCTGAATATGAAGTTGCTGAAGGTGGTTCATCCAAGCCCTTCCTTGTGAAGGCAATCGCCATGATCATGGCAGTCACCGGTATTGCATACGGTGCAAACATTGCGTTGACCAGCAATGGATCAAAGACTGAATTTGGTCAGGGGTATGTCACAACAACCGCATGTGATACCCAAGGTGGAATTACCATCATCCCTTACGCAGGCTTTATCAATGATTCAGGGTCAGGCAAGTTCAGCCTCGACTCCATCATTCTTGAGAATCTCGACGACACTTGCGTGGATACAGACTTCATCATCCAGGTCTATGGGGACACAGGTACTGCGCTCACAGTGAGTGAGTCATCTACCGGTGGTGGTAATTATCAGACCTACGACTTAGCACGATTCTGGTACAAGGATTCTTCTACTGTCCTTGCGTACGACAGCTCATATACCGATTTCGATATTTTGACTGATACTTCAGCTGGTTCAACTGAGTTCACCAGCGATCAAGGTTCTATTCAAATCACATTTGACCCAGATCGCACACCTACATTCGCGGATGCCACATTAATTCGCAAGATTACGATTCAGACCGTCAAGCACGGATCATGACCTCAGAGGTAAATCGCCGACCTCTCTTCGAAGCTACTGAAAACGAAGAGATGTGGATTGAAGGTCAATCACAATTTACAGATTCCAAAGTCTTGGTGACAGTCTCCAATGCACTGGGAGAGCGCACCGTTCTTATTACTCCTAACGATATTGCACCTACCAAGTCAAAGTTATTTGTCCAGGCGCCACCTGAGCGCATTGCAACTCCCGCTCAAGCAAGAAATCGAAAGATCAGCTCAATTGTTAAATTTATTGGATATGCACTTAGCGCTGTCCTGATTACATTCTCGGTTCTATCGGCATCGGGATTTATTAAAGCTCGTATCGTCCTTACGGGTTCTATGGAGCCAACGATTAAAGCTGGCGATATTGTAATTCTTGCTCCCACACCACGAGCACAACCTCAATTGGGAGATATCGTCGCCTATACAGCTCGCCGTTTTGATGGCGAAGTTGTCGGCGTCTTTACTCACCGCATTATTGGTGGAGATCCTGTCAATGGATTCCTTATGAAGGGTGATGCAAACCCATCTCCCGATGTGCAGCGCCCTAAGTTTGAAGATATTAGCGGTGTTGTTTTCTTTGTCGTTCCATTTGTCGGAAAACTTCTAGCACCCAAGATGATGATGATCTTGATTCCAGTGGCTGTTGGTATCTGGCTCATCATCGACACGCTGAAGGGGGATTCGTAATGAAGCGCCTGAAGCTCATCGCCCTGACTCTTGTAGCACTTCTCTTTGCTCCATCTGCCGCACAAGCTGTCGATATTCCACTTCTGACATGGGAGCGCGGACGCCAGCAACAAGTTGTATTTGGAGTCGGTAGTTACCCTCAATATTGGAGCGTTCAATTCGAAGGCACCAATATCTCCCCACAAATATTCCAGCAATCTCAAGTGAATAAATCTGGATTTGTGGTCTTCACCCTCTCACTTGCCACAGATTTTGAACTCGGAAGCTATTCAGTAGTCGCCGTAGGAAAGAAGGGGGAGCGCCGCATCATCGCTGGTGTGCAGATCATTGAAGCAACTACTAAAACGGGAGCTACCTCACTCTTTGATCTCACAGCGCTGGTGGCTATCTTTGTATTTCTGACCGCTCTCATCTCAACTCTGCGCTCTCGAAAATATAGCGATATCAGCTTTAGATCCACTCAGAGCTTTGATGATTTGGCATATGCAATTCGTGACCCAGAAGAGAATTTCTGGGATCGACTTGAGGCGGCGCCATATAGGGCTCGCATCAATGCAATTAACTCACTTCGCACTTCACTTCCACGGTTCTTAATTATTCGTGAGGGCGAACTTGCTCATCGAGTCAATAAGAATGTTTATGCAATTTCACCTCTTATTGGACTTGTCGCTGGTGTCTATATTTCCTCAGGCATTAATCAAAATGGCGGATTGGTAAATCTTTCGCTCTTCACACTCGCAGCCCTGGTCGTTTTCTCAATCTGGGATGCGCTATCTGGAATTGCTGTTGTGATTGGATTCTGGGCTGTTCAACTTATGACGGCTCATGTGACCAGTGTTCGAGATCTACTTCTTCAGATTTCTTTGGGCATAGCACTCGTTGGCCCATCACTTTTTGCTTCAGTACTCAGAGATGTGATTCATCGAGATTTCCAGCCAAAGGATATTTATGGCCGAGATCCAATTAAGTTCTTTGGAGTGGTGGGATCTACAGTTGTGGGAACTCTCGTCTTCTACTTCGGCTACTCTCTCATTACAAGTTTGCTCTATATCGAAGGAGCTATTCGTGAGCTATCTATTGCACAAATCTCAATGGTCGCAGGAGCTCTACTTGTAAGAGGCTTTGCTGAGGGAATTTTCCTCTCCCAAACTAGCGGAACAGATAAAGCGGAACATTTCTATATTGCTCGTGTGACTTCCCCAAAGACAGCCCTAACAGTCCTTGCCCTTGTCTTTGCATTTATTTATATCTGGACAGAGAAGGCATCGACTGCAGCGATTGCAGGAGCCATCTTTGCAATTCCATACTTTATAGGGTTCATCCGCTTTGGATCTCGAGGAAGGATTCAAATTAAGTGGGGGCGCAACGCTCTCCTTGAATCGCTGCTCGCCTCAGCTCTTATCTTTGTAATCTTCCGTGAATTGGCCCATCGCCCAATCCTTCTCGACCAGCGTGTTAGCGCACTTCTGGCTCTCAGCGGAATTCCAGCCGTTCTCCACGCGCTCTATAGCGCGGTCTATGCATCCAATGAAGAGACTTTCGTATCTGATGAGATTCATGGGAGAATAGAGCAATGAAGAAGTTAGCTGGCCTTCTCTTGGTCGTATCGTTTCTACGCATAGGTTTCGCCTATGCCGATACAACCACGGTCAACTCTGTCGAATATCTGACAGGTTCAACCAGCTCAACAGATGCTGTGAATCAGATTCTCGTAACTCTGATTGGACCACAAGGTGAGCCTGGTCCTGCTGGTGTTGCAGGTAAAGATGGCGTCAATGGAATTAATGGAATTGATGGCACCAATGGAATTGATGGCGCTCCAGGAGTTGCAGGTGCACCAGGTGCACCAGGTGAGAGCGTTCAGCTTGTAGGGGATGCAACTACTGCAGATTGCCCGAACGGTGGAAAGGTTTTTGCACTCGCAGGTATCCGCACCGCAATCTGTAATGGAGCCAATGGTCTTAATGGTCTCAACGGAGCACCAGGTGCGACAGGTGCAACTGGTCCACAAGGTGCTGCAGGTACTGGTGGCACTGGTGGCGGTGGAGGATTTACCTATGCACAAGGTGAAATGACTGCTGGTGCATGCGATACCTTTATTGCAATTAAGCCAATCAGAAATTACACACGAGTGGGATTTGTATTCGGCGGATTTAAATTCGGCGATACAACAATCACCAAGCTCGACACAGCAACAAGCACAACTTTAAGCGGCGGAGTGAACTCAGGCTGCCTTGGTCAGTATGTCAAGATTGAATTCTTTACAGATTCAACTTATGACAACTCAAAGTATTCATCGAGCGATCACATCGTCTGTACATCTCGCCAAACGCTAGGCAACTACGGCCCTGGTACTAATGGTGCTTACGCGCTTCTTGGTGGTGAGCCAGGTGGAAATACATCATCAAATGGTGGTGCATTCCTTTGTACTTCAAGTCGTAACAACGACATAGTTCTTTCTGATGTGAGTACAGCCGATTACAACGACAAGATTGGTTTCTCAATTGGCTAATCAAGAGACCGAGAAATCTTCCCCTAAGGTTTCCAAACTTCCCCTTCCAATCTCTGACTCACCTTTGGTCATTGATCTTCCAGACGGACAGAAAATTGTTGTCGGAAAAATGGTGCAAGGAAGCGTTATTGAAGTAGCTACTTGGCGTGGTGTTGGTCGCCCAGATAGCCGTACATCACGCTTGATGCTTGGCATGGGTAGCGGCAATGTCAATGAAGATGCTGAAGCAGAAGGCTCATCAAACAGCACACAATCCCAGCAAGCACCGCAGAAACCTCAAGGTCTTGCAGGTGTAGTTGCAACAGTGGAACATTTCTTTAAGAATTTCAATCGCATCAATTGGTCTGCAACACTTAAAGCTCTTCTTGCATCGCTAACAGCGAAAAAGAGCAAGAAGGTGAAGAAGCAAGAGGTTTCGACAACTCCAGCTACTAAGGATGAGGGAGTGCGACCAACGATCACTGTGACTCCTGCATCAGAAGATGCCGATATTGAGGCGTGGCTCAATAAGATTACAGAGAAAGCGACTCGAGATACTGCCAAGAAAGCACCCGTAAAGAAGGCTGCGCCTAAGGCAACGGTCAAAAAGGCTGCCCCGAAGACGAGCAACGCTCGTGGTTCGAAGAAGTAGTAGGTTAGACTTTCCCAATGAAGACAAAGCTCATTGCCATTGCAGCAATCGCCGCTGTCCTCTTTGCTCTCGGATTCCGAGTAGCTCACCCTCAAGATGGACTTGAGTCTGTCATGGGATCTGCTAAATCAAGCCTTGTGATTTACAAGAAGGCTGAGAAGGTCGCAGTTGGCCAGAAGGTCGTAGTAGTTGTTGCAGGAAGCGGTAACCAGCTTGGTGTGGTTAAGTCAGCAACAGATGAGACTGCAGATGTTGATACAAAGAGCGCCTTCGTTCGCGTGAAGCAGGACGAGGTCGTCGGCAAGCTTGTCGCAGTTATTCCATTCTTTGGAATTCTCTTCGGCCTCGTAGGTCTGTAATTTCCTACGCTGGCGATAGAGTCAAGCGCAATACAATCTGATTCTTCTTCAATAGGTTACTCGAACCTAGATTAATCTTTGCATTTTCAAAGTAGGCGATATTAGCCTTTTGAATCTGGGCGCTAAAGAGCAGAGCACGAAACTTTCCATCGTTATCGTTCTCAGTCTTCGGATCAAAGCCACCAACAATCTTGGCAAAGAGAACTACTGAGCTACGAGGAAGTTTCTCGCCTTCAATAAATCCATCGATATCCTTTTGGATTTGGGCAGGATCGAAGGATTCATAGGCAATGTTGAGCCCTTTGACATAATTTCCGCCTGCAATATTTCCAATATTTCCAGTTCCAGTCAATCCTCCACCGAGTGATGGAACAAATGAAATTGTTGCAAGGAAGATCACCATCAAAGCAAGGAAGGAGTCGGCAAAGAGCCACCCACCTTGGTGAGTTGCATCTTCCTCTGCGCGGCGCTGGCGAACTTTACGCACGGCGTGACTTTCGAACCTTAGGTACTTCTTGCTCATCGAAGGTAAAAGAGTCTAAGAATGAAGGGGCAGCAGGTGCTTGCTTCGGGAGTTTGCGTGCAGCTTTTTCAATAATATGAGATGCATCTTCCAGATTATTTGTCGCTGCAACAAGACGAGAGATGGCACCTGCAAGGCTTGCATTCATATTGACAGTGGTGATCTTCCGCTTATCGTGGAGTTGAGCCTGAATATCTAGGGCTAGCGCTAGGCGCTCACTATCGATAGCTGCCTCTTCAGCGATCTCAATCTCTTCTACTTTATGTCCAGCTTGGGAAACATAGAGGGTGAGGAGGATAACGATGACCACAATAATGAAGTCAAGGCGGGCGACATTGCCGATCTTCCACTCTTCAGCGAGGATGTCATAACCGTTCTGCCAGAAATCAAGGAAGTTGACCACATCAGCGCCATTGGCATCAATATATTTGGAGAAACCTGTGGTGGCCGCACTCACCGCAGCCCATGTGAGGGCGACGGGAGCAAAGACGAGGACATTTCGCACGACAATAAGAATGCGAACCAAGCGAGCTTTCGGAGCTGCGCTCACTGCTTCAGGGTGGGGGAGGTAATCAAGAGGATCAAGCTCTGCCCAGATATGAAGGTTCTTCTTGCTCTCGATAGCTGCAAGGAGCCCAGAGATATATGGGTGGTTGCTGACTTTGTAGCGATCTCCGAATGATCGCAGTGAAGCTGATAATGCTGTCAGCGGTTGTGGCTTACGCGGTGCCATGAAGGTCCTCCATCTATCTGGGCTGTGGCCGACCGCGAGTCTAACTCAGCAAGGGCAAAAGGTGAAAGGTAGGCTCTGCCACCATGACCCGCATCAGCAAAGCCCTCGCTATTGTCATCGTTCTTGCGATGTCTGGCCTCGTATTTCTAGGAGTGAACACAATGTCTGATAATTCAACTGAAAATGGCGCACTTCCTACTGTCAGCGCTATCGCTGGACAGGCTCCAACCATTTCAGCTCCTAGTGGCACAGCTCCTGCCACGCTAACAACCTCAGACATCATTGTTGGTAGCGGAGCTGAAGTTCTCCCTACATCAACTCTTACAGTGCATTACACACTCATGGCATGGTCAACAGGAAAGATCATTGAATCATCATGGAGTGGTCAGCCTGCAACATTCCCATTGGCTCAAGTTGTTGAAGGGTGGCAGAAGGGACTGCCAGGAGCAAAGGTCGGCGGACGCCGACTCCTCGTTCTTCCACCAGAGATGGGCTATGGAGCAGCAGGTGCTGGTCCAATTGGTCCAAACGAGACTCTCATCTTCGTCGTTGACATTATCGGTGTAGCTTAAAGAAAGTTACGCTTTAAACCAGACTGTGGTTCCTGCAGGGATTTGGCCATTAACCACTGGTTGTGATGCAACAAGAATCTCGCCCTTTGGCATTGGATACTTTCCACCCTTGAAATTGGTGATGCAATTCCATCCATTTGGGCGAGAGAAGTGGAGCACATCATCTCTAGTGGTGTGGTGCCAGGTAAGTTCTTCGGCAGCTTGTAGCTCCTTGCGAAGTTTGAGCGCCTTGCGGAAAATCTCAAGAGGTGTTTGATCATTTCCACTCTGTGCCTCAACTGAGTAACTTCCAAACCATTCTGGCTGTGGAAGGTGAACTCCACCGTCTCCGAAGCCAAAGTTCTTTCCATTGCGAGTCCATGGAAGTGGAACTCGACAGCCATCGCGTCCCTTGGCCTTCTTGTGGTTGCGAAGATAGACAGGATCTTGAATTTGATCCTCTGGAATATCTGCCACTTCATGGAGTCCTAACTCATCACCCTGATAGATATAGGTGCAGCCAGGGAGAGCGAGAATAAAGAGGTTTGCAGCAACAGAGCATTGAGTACCTATCTGGAAATCAACAGGATGAGATGTTCCATTCGATAAGAGCCACTCTGTGCGATCTACGACTGGATGTAGACCTTGCTTAGTTGCATATCTCATCTGGTCATGATTTCCGAGAGTCCATGTAGAAGATGAGTTATTTGCCTTAGCAAGAGCCAAGCTGTCCTGCACGCAATGCTTGAAGATTGCTGCATCAAAATGAGCATCGATAAAGCGGAAATCAAATGCCTGCCCTAGAGTCTCTTCACTTGCATAGAGAGGCATTCGGCTTGGCTGCACATTTGCTTCAGCAACTGCCACGCGAGGTGGGTCATAAGAGTTGAAGAGTTTTCTCCATGTCTTATAGACCTCAAGAACTTCATTGCGATCCATCAAGATGCCAGTGCCCTCAAGGTTACGAGGCTCGTCATATTCAAGAGTGTCACGCATCCGTAGTGGCTCAGAGAGATCTTTCTTAAGCGCATGAGCAACATCGATTCGAAATCCATCTACGCCGCGATCTGCCCAGAATTTGAGAGTGTGAAGGAAGTCAGCTTCGATTTCGGGGTTATCCCAGTTCCAATCTGGCTGTTCAGGTGCAAACCAATGCATGTACCACTGGTTACTTGTTCCGCCCCAGACTGACTCATGGGTCCAAGCAGAGGGTGCAAAGTGCGATGGCCAATCTGTTGGTGGAAGTTCACCATTTTCTCCGCGACCATCTCGGAAGATATATCGAGCACGCTCAGGAGAACCTGGTGCTGCAGCAATCGCATCCTTAAACCACTGATGAAGATTGGAGGAGTGGTTGGGAACGATATCTACAAAGACACGAATTCCTGCATCATGGAGTGCTGCGAGCATCTCATCAAAGTCATCGAGAGTGCCAAGCTTGGGATCAACATTGCGGTAATCATCAACATCGTATCCACCATCGGCAAGTGCGGAAGGATAGAAAGGGCTGAGCCAGACTGCATCAATGCTGAGGGATGCAAGATATGGAACTCGTGCAGTAACGCCTTTAAGGTCACCTATGCCATTGCCATCTGTATCTGCAAAGCTGCGAGGGTAGATCTGGTAGATAGCGGCCTGGCGCCACCAATTCTTATCTTTACTAAGAGACATGAGGGGAATCGTACTGCAGCCACCAAGCAGCGTAGGAAGGCACGACCATCTCTTCATAGATATGCAGATGCTCACCTGAAATCACCTCACGCAATTTCCCAGAGGCTATCCCGTGCATGCTCACTTTCTGTGGTTGCTCAGAAAGGTTATAGAGCTGGATGAGATTTCCAGCTGCATGCTTGCGGCGGAAGATAATGACTGCAGGGTTGTTAGTCGTGAAAACTTCTGTAGCTGTTGATGCATGGAGTGAGGCGAGAGATTTACGGGCTTTAATCAGTGAAGAGATAGCCGCAAAGACTGCTCCTTCAACACCCTTTCCCTTAGATGCACTCTTGACCAACGACCAATCCATCTCTGGGCGGTGAATCCATCTATTATCATCACGCTTTGAATCATCTTTGAGGAATGAATGATCATTTATCATTCCAAGCTCATCACCCATATAGAGCAAAGGAAGTCCGCCAAACCCAAAGACCATTGCATACGCGCATTTCAATCGATCGATAGCGCTAGAAAGAGAAGGGGCATCCTTCTTTTCAAGCGCTGCCTCAATGCCGATCAAGCTTGCAGCACATCCTGATGTTCGCCGATCGCCTGTTGCAGGATTTGATTGAAAGTGCACGCCGCGAGCGAATGAACCAGAGAATTCATTTGCATAGAACTCCGCAAGGAATGCTCTGTGAGCATAAGGATTAATTCCAAGTTCGGATGCATCTGCATCATCGATCGCCCAACCAATATCATCGTGGCATCGAAGATAAGTTGCCCAACCAGATGTGGTTGGAACCGCAGAGAATTTAGAGAGCGCATGCGCCATTAATCTTCCATCGCGTGATGCTAACGCTGACCAAATCTGCACCATCAAAGAGTTGTGATAGGCGATATCTGAAACCTTGCCTGCATGCTCGCCTTGTCCAAGATAGTGAACAACATCTTTTGGTCCCACAATAGCTTCGGCTTTAAAGATGAGAGCAGGCGTTGAGATATGAGCTGCTGCACGGAGAGCTTGTGTAATGGAATGAACTTCCGGCTGATTCTGGCTATCTGTGCCAAGTCTCTTCCATATAAATGCGATTGCATCAAGGCGCAAACAATCTGTGCCTTGGTTTGCTAAATATCCAATAATGTCCACATACTCTAGGAAGAGATCTGGATTAGACCAGTTCACATCCCATTGATAATCGTTAAATGTTGTCCACACCCAGCCTTGGAGCTCTTCGCTGTAGGTGAAGTTGCCTGGAGCAAAGGTTGGGAAGATTTCAGGGAGAGTCTTTTCGAATTCATCGGGAACTGTACGATTATCGTACACATAGAAATAGTTGCGATATTTCTTATCTCCCGCCTTTGCTTTCATCGCCCATTCATGCTCTTTGGCGACATGGTTGAGAACCAAATCGAGAGTGAGTGAGATGCCAGATTCATGAAGTTCACCAGCAAGCTTTGCAAGATCTTTTATCGAACCTAGATCTTTTCTCACGCTTCGATAGTCCATCACTGCATATCCACCATCATTGGGAGAAGGTCGAGGAGTCAGCAGTGGCATGAGGTGTAGATATGTAGCGCCCAGCTCTTCAAGGTAGTCAATCTTCTTTCTGACTCCATTTAAATCTCCCGCAAAGAGATCTGCATAGGCAACATAACCAATGGCATCGGGTGCCTGAAACCAATCTGGCGAGAGAATTCTTGAAGCATCTCTAGCTCGCAGTTCGGGGGAGCGCTCTTGGAAGATTGCAGCGATTGATTCAACAATCTTTTCCATCACCTGATCCGCCTCATAGACGGCAGCTAGTCCGTCGTAGAGATCGCCTGCCCAACGGTCATACCGCACCAAGAGGTCCTCATGGTGCGGGTCGGATTTGGTGAGTGCGAGCAATTTCTTGCGTGCAGATGCGATGGAGGAAGCGCGGGTCATAATGCAGTGAGCCTAACCAAAGGGGTGAGACAGGAGAAGAGATTTAACGCTTGAGAGGGGCTTTGTAACCGAAAAGAAATAGATTTTCAGAAATGTGCAGTCGGCAAACTACTCTTACTCCATGCAGATTAGACCCGCCACGATTGGCGATACAGACGAAATTCTTGCCCTCATCTATGAGTTAGCCGTTTACGAGAAAGCTCCTGAAGAGGCGAAGGCAACACGAGAACAGATCATTGAAAGTTTCTTCTCACCTAATCCGCAAGTCTTCTGTGAAATAGTGGAAGTCGAAGGAGTGATTGCGGGCTTTGCAATTTGGTTTCTTAATTACTCTACTTGGCAGGGCAAGCACGGAATTTACTTGGAGGATCTATTTATCCGTCCCGAGTATCGTGATCGCGGATTTGGAAAAGCACTTCTTCAACATCTAGCCGCAATTTGTGAAGACCGCGGATATGGCCGATTCCAGTGGTGGGTCCTTGATTGGAACACGCCTGCAATTGAGTTTTATAAATCTTTAGGCGCGGTGGCGATGGATGAGTGGACTGTATATCGCGTCAGCGGTAAGCCACTCACATCCCTTGCTAAGAAGTAGGAAATGTTAAGAGGAAATCACTCTTACTCCCGTATCCTTACTCTATGACGCTTCTGCATGCACTCGATCTTCTCTCCACATTTGTCTTTGCTTTAGTGGGAGCTCGAGTAGCAGCAGATAGAGGTTTGGATTATGGAGGAATTACCTTCATCGCCACGATTGCATCAATATCAGGTGGAACTCTTCGAAATGTGTTCCTAGGCATCATGCCAGTCTGGATTACTGACCCTTGGATTATCGCTGCAGTTTTAGCGGCAGTGGTTCTGACTTTGACATTTAGAAGAGTGACGCATGTGGGAAAGACTCTGCTCATTATGGATACTTTTGCACTTGCCACAGCAACTATGTCAGGTACGCAGCTCGCTTTTGAAATCAATATTCCTTGGTATTCATCAATTATCTTTGGAGTAATTACTGCAGTCACTGGTGGATTGCTTCGAGACGTTTTATGCCAAGTAGAGCCAGTACTTCTCCATAGAGAAACTATCGGCACATCAGCTTTGATGGGGGCAAGCACTTTTGTGGTGCTGCATGCTTTTGATCTTCACTCAGCAGTTTCTGTGATTGCAGGTGGTGTTGTGGTAATCCTGACTCGAGTGATTTCTATTCAATACGATCTTCACCTGCCTAAATTTGTGAAGTGAGCTAGATAGCGGCCTTTATCAGCGCTGATTTCGTGAAATTGCGCATCCAAGGTAGAATTAGCCCACGATGTCAACGCATCGTAAAAAGAAAATATGAGCCTAATTCAGGCTCTTCTTGCGAGTCTTATCTCCACCCTGGTTTGGCCCATAGAGGCAGTTCCTAATCGAGACGCGCTTGATCTCTCGATAGGAAACTTAATAATGACTTTACAAAAGCGTACAACCGCGCCTGGAAAAGCTCGTCGTGCTGCCTCAAAGGGCAAGCCTCGTCGCGCAGCAGCTGCAAAGGCAGCAAAGAAAGCAGCACCAGCTCCTCGCACAACCGCAAAGAGCCCAGCTCGCACATCTTCAGCTGCGAAGAAGACAACTTCATCAAAGCCTGCAACAACTGTGCGCTACTCAGATCGTGATGATGTAGCTGCTACTCGCAAGAAGCAGCGCCTTACTGATCGTTCAAAACTTCGTGCAAAGCGCTTCCAAGAAAAGACTGCATCAAAATCAAAGGATGTTGAAGGCGCTGTTAAGGGAAGTCCTCGACAGACAGCCCACGAGCGCACCTTTGAAAAGGGCGGTAAGCCAAAGACTCGTGCAGCTAAGTTTGTCAGCGACCGCAAGGAGCGCACAGATCGTCCGCGCCGCACAGAATCTTCAGATCGCCCTGCTCGTCCAGCTCGCACAGACAAGCCAGCTCGCTCATTTGATAAGCCAGTTCGCACAGAGCGTTCAGATCGTCCTGTTCGCAGTGACCGTCCAGCTCGTACCGACAAGCCAGTTCGTTCATTTGATAAGCCAATTCGCAGCGATCGACCAGCTCGTGATCGTCGTACAACAACACATCGAAGTGAGCCACATAATTTCTCTAAGGCACGCGGTCGCAATGTTGCAGAAGATTTCGGTGCAGATGATTCATACATCTCACCAAACTTGGCAGATGCAAATCTCATTGATGCAGCGCCAGGGGACAGCGTTCAGAAATCATTCCGTGATCTAGGAGTTCCAGCAGCTCTTGATAATGCTCTCAATGCACAAGGAATTTTGAGCCCGTTCCCAATCCAGGTGGCAACACTTCCTGATGCGATTGCAGGTCATGACATTCTTGGTCGCGGGCAAACAGGTTCAGGAAAGACTCTTGCCTTCAGTTTGGCTCTACTTTCAAATATTGCAGGAAAGCAAGCAAATCCTCACAAGCCATTAGCTCTCATTCTCACACCTACCCGTGAACTCGCTCAGCAGATCGACGAAGTTCTTCTGCCGCTTGCCCGTGCTGTGGGCCACGCATCTGTTGTAGTTGCGGGCGGAATGTCATATTCCAAGCAGATTACAGCGATGCGTAAGGGAACAGCTATTTTGGTAGCAACACCTGGCCGCTTGATTGATCTTCTCAATAAAGGTGAAGTTCAGCTCGACCAACTTCAAATTACTGTTCTTGATGAAGCAGATCAGATGGCAGATATGGGATTTCTTCCAGTGGTTCAGGAGATCCTGGATCAAGCTAAGCAGGGTGGACAGCGTCTTCTCTTCTCAGCAACACTTGATCGTGGTGTTGATGCTCTCGTTCGTCGCTACTTGAAGAACCCAAAGACACACTCACTTCAGAATGACCGCGCTTCTGTTTCAACGATGGAGCATTACCTCATCGTGATGGATCCATCAGATAAGGATGAGGTCACAGCAGAGATTGCAGCTCGTAATGGAAAGACAATTCTCTTTGTTAAGACTCAGCGCGGTGCAGATCGTTTGGCAGACAAGCTTGCTCATGCTGGCGTTGCAGTCGGTGCTCTCCATGGTGGAAAGTCTCAAGCCGTTCGTACTCGCACACTCGCTCTCTTCAAAGAATCAGAGAATGCCGCACTGGTTGCAACAGATGTTGCAGCACGCGGTATCCATGTTGATGGAATCTCACTAGTTGTGCATGTTGACCCTGCTCAAGACCACAAGGATTATCTCCATCGTTCAGGTCGTACTGCTCGTGCAGGTGAATCAGGAACAGTTGTCTCACTTGCTACTACTCGTCAGCAGAAGTCGGTAAAGAGCCTGACAACTCGTGCAGGAGTCAATCCTTCAACTGTGTATGTGAAGCCAGGCAGTGAAGATCTCATGCGTGTCACAGGAGCTCAGCAGCCTTCAGGTATTCCATATGTTCCACCAGTGGTTGAAGCACCTAAGCGTGCTCCTCGTAAGGGTGGTAGTGGCGGAGGTCGTGGTTATCGCGGCAATCGCAGTGGCGGCAATGGTGGGCGTGGACGTCGCTAAGGCGACCCCTTACCCTTTTGCAATGGCACCTACTGCTGAACATCTCCACGGAGAAATCTGTGCAATTATTCAGGACTTTCTCGATTTAAAACCCCTGCATAATCCGCATACTCTCGAATCTGTGATGGCTTTGGATGAGCCAATCCACTTTTCAGAATTCATCGAAGCTGTGAAAGATTCGGGAAGTTTTCCTATGTTCATTTCTCTGATTGCAGATGTGTATAGCGAATTAGTTAACAGCGATGATGAGAAACTATCTGGCCATCACGACATGACAATTCCTTATGGACCAGCCCTGGTTACCCTACTCGGTGCAGATTCTGTCATTGAGCGAGAGCTCTATAAGCACCCAAACCCAGGAATTAGGTGCCTAGTTGCCCACAGCACCGAGTATCAAACTCTTCTCAATCTAATGAGTTATGACAGATGTGCCCTAGTGCGAACAGGTGTAGCAATAAATCCAGACACTTCAGATCTGACTTTGATGAGACTGGCGGGAGATCCGTTTCAGCTGGTCCGTAAAGCTTTTGACTCCATCGACCCTGAGAAGGAGTTCGATTTTCCTGAAATTAGATTATTTGGAGGAGAATCCTGCGTCTGCCACGACGGAGAGCGCAATGAAGAGTGCGAAGACTTTTTCAATGACAAGGGCCTGGATATTCCGCCTCTTGATGAAAAGAAGATTACAGAGATAGCGGAATTCAGTGATTGGCATTGGGCTACTCAACCTTTCCCTACACCTATGCAGGATTACATGCTCGACTGCCTTGAATATCTCAAAGGCCCTGTTCCAGATCAGTACTCAATCTCTCACGCAGGTCACGGAGTTAATAGCTACTCTCTCAATTTCCGTTATGTAGGGGGAGACTTCGCAATCATCGCTCAATCTGGGTGGGGTGGCGTTTATATGGATGAAAAGTCCGCAAATGATGATTGGGATTATCTCCAAGGAGTCATTAGCAATCTACTAATCAACGCATTTATCGAAGACAATTCAGAGATTCGCACTCGCAAGTATCTCGTCGTGTACTCCAATTTCAGGTTGGAAAATGATGTTCAACTCTGGGTAAACGAAAAGGGTAAATGGTCACTGATGAACGGTTTTGTCACTCTCGAGAATGTGTGTGACTACCTGATTCGTGCAACTAATTCTTAAGGTTTAAGAACAATCTTTCCTGTTGTGGTGCGTGCAAGCATCGCCTCATGAGCTTTGGTTGCCTCAGATAGAGGATAGGTGCCGCCAGTAACAGGCTTCAGTTTTCCTTCTGAAATGAGTGAGAAGAGCTCGTTGACCACATCACCCATCAATTCCTTCTTGGTGAAACAGTTTGCAAGCCAGAATCCAGCAACTGTCTTAGATCCGTGCATGAGAGAACCAGGATGGATGGGAGTTGGCGCTGTACGCGATGCCATGCCGTAGGTGATGAGGCGTCCGAATTCACCCAGTGCCAGAAGACTTTGATCAAAGGTTGTGCCACCGACCATCTCCAGGACGATATCAACTCCCTTTCCGCCGTTTGCTTTCCTAATATCTTTTCCAAGTGATTCACTTCGAGCATCTACGATTTCATCGGCACCCAGTGATCGTGCAAGTGCTGACTTTTCATCAGATGAAGTCACTGCAATCACTTTCGCGCCCCATAATTTTGCAAGCTGAATAGCAATAGTTCCAACCCCACCAGCTGCTGCATGGACAACAACGCTCTCTCCAGGGTTCAGATGGGCCATAGTCTTGAGAAGGTGCCATGCGGTTGTTCCTTGAACCAGAACACAGAGTGCTTGCTCATCTGTAACAGAATCAGGAATCGGGAAAGCAACTGCCTTATGTGCGATTGCTTTCTCCGCATATCCACCAGAAGAAACAGAGGCGAGATATCTCTTGCCTGCATGAGTTCCGACGACCTCAATTCCAGGCACGAGAGGAAGAGTCTGAGGGGAGAGATAACTATTTTCAGTTTGATGGGTATCGGCGTAATTGATGCCCACGGCGCTGACTTCGAGGAGGATCTCCCCTTCACCAGGAGTTGGATCTGGGAGGTCAACAATGGTCATTACTTCTGGTCCGCCGAATTGCTCAATTTGAATAGCTCTCATGCTGTAACCATAGGGGATAGAGCGATTATTCTCATCACATGGATATGGCTGAAATTGAGGCACTCGTTGCCGAGCATAAGAATTTTCTTGTGGATCGCTATATCCAGTCAGGGGATATGCCCGCATCGCAGGCGGTAGAGCTAGCTTTCAAAGACCAGACTTTTCACTATGTATTATCAAGTATCAAACCTATGACTGAGGAGCTCTTTCAAGCTCTGCTCAATAATTCTCAACCATATTTCCTTCGCCAGCTAGCACTCAATGACACTCTCACCACAGAGATGCATCGCAAGCTCTATCTCGTGCAAGATGACGAACTTCAGCGACATATTCTTGCTCGTATAGATGACAAAGATATTCTGGCTCAGGCACTTGCAAGTGGTAGCAATTCTAAAGTCATGGGTGCTGTCCTTAATAAACTAGTCACACCAGAACAATTGAATCTGGCGGCAGATATCAATGACCCAGATATTCTCTCCCGAATTGCCAGCAATAAGAACTCAACTTTGGAGATATTGGAAAAGTGTGTAAAGAAGATTGCTTCAGTCTCTAAGCTCCCTTTTTACACATATAGCTCTGTCATCTCTCATCCGAATGTGACGAGTGAGTTGATTGACTTTATCTACAGCACATATGGCCTCTTGCCGAAAGAGGATTGGAGCTACGCCTCCTACTTAGGAGATTTTGCAAGAAGTCCCAAGACTCCGAAATACATACTTCTAGAGCTAGCCAAGAGTGTCGAAATTCGGGATCTAGTTTCCAATCTCATGAAAAATCCCGCCGTTGATGCACAAGTGCAGGAGATTATCCTCAAACGAGGTGATGAAAATGAATTAAAGGTTATGTGCAAGAGCGAGAATGTTGACCCTTCAATTTTGGAGCAGTTGCTAAAACACTCAAATCCAGAAGTCAGAAGTGCGATAGTTTCACGACCAGATCTGACTGCAGATCAATCCGCACTTCTTTTTAATGATGTTGATGCGATAGTCAGAGCTGAGTTTGCACTCCGTAGCGATCTTTCAGAGGAGCAGATCAAGACTCTTGTGGGGGATAAGAGTGCGCTGGTGCGCGAATATATCGCTGAATACGATGTCGATAATCTAGAGTTCTTAGCACCGCTTACTGAAGATAAATCTGTCAAAGTCTTTACCGCAATTACCTCTCTCAAGAAGAGAAGCAAGAGTGGTGAGTATCTTGATGCACCAGAGCGCAAATGGTTGGTGGATGCGGCAACAACCTTTAAGGCAGGAGTAAAGCCAAAGAAGAAGCCAGTGACTATTGGCGATAAAGTCTCTGAGATTAAGAAAGAATCTTTGACTCAAGAGCGCTTTGATGAGTTAAGCAAAGAGGAGTCTGTGACTCTGCGTGTTGCTGCAATTATGCGTGGCCATGAGGTGGGTCTGATTGATTTACCTATAGCAGTAAAACTTCTTGATGCCGCAGGTACGACAGGTGTTGCTCCGCGAGAGGCATGGTTAAAAGACCGCGCCCTTAACTGGCAGAAGATAAAGCTGCAGACTGCACTTGATATGCAGTTCTATTTCAAGTCTTCTATGGAGGATTTACTCGGCAAAAATAATGAGCTTCCAGAAGACTTCCTTATTCGAGTCATCAAAGTCCGATATGGAAAATATAACTGGGCCATTTATCAGAACCAGAAGTTAACGAAGAATTGTCTGATGGAATTAGTTGATTCAGAAATGTTCTATGGTGATGGACCAGATTTCATTCAGGTTGAAATGCTGAGCAATAAACTCATAGATCTAGATGTTTATAAAGCTCTTACCGCTTGTAAATTCAAGGTAGTGAGAACTGCGCTCTATGCAGATCACAAAACTCCACGCGAAGTACTCGATATGGGCTTGGAAGATAAGGATGGAGATATTAGAGCAGGTGTCATCGCTAATCCTCGATATAAATATTCAGAGGTGGAGAGATTCTTAGGAGATCGCGGATATGCATCCAAGATTGGTGTGCTGCGCCGTGAAGATTGTCCAGCTGCGGTCCTTGAGGAACATGCAAGCAGTAAGCAGATGGAAGTTCGCCTGACTGTCGCGGCCAATCCTTCAACACCATCAGATGCGCTCCTTCTGCTAGCCGCAGATGGCGAGAAAGAAGTCCGCAAGGCAGCTGTGGCCAATCCAAGAGCTAGCGCTGAAGTGAAGGCGATAGCCACATTATTGAATTAGGTGACTGGTCACCATTGACCTTTGTCAGTGCCCCTGCCTACGCTTGTGCCATCAGTAACATTTAGCGAAAGGGCCACCATGCCATATTTTGAATTTATCGGAGAAGATCTCAGCCGTAAATCTGCAACCGCAGAGAAGTACTGGGAGATCACTCAAGTCGGAAAGAATGTCACAGTCCGCTTCGGCAAGATCGGCGCAGATGGCCAGCTCAAGGTGAAGGAGTTTGACACCAAGGAAGAGGCTGAAGCAGAAGTTGCCAAGCTCATCAAGGAGAAGACAAAGAAGGGTTATGTTGAAAAGCCTAATCCTCATGCATAGTTAATCTCGTTCTGAATTAGCCGTCTCTGGTTCGCCAAAGACGGCTTTTTCATGTGCATGGAGGGCTCTCAATAGATCGACTTCCTCAAAGATGGAGACTGTAGATAGCCAACCGCAGGAGCAAATCCCTTGGTAGAAAATATTAGTGACATCGAAAAGACCTGTGACATGTGTTCGTGGCATTGAAGTGCCCAATCTGGGCCAGTAGACCCGCTGCTTCTGACGGTGTCTTTCATCGTCAGCAGGTTTTCCTTTAGGGCCACCGAATGCGGATAAATCTGCGCGGAGGGCACTAAGCAAGCTAAAGGGCTTGGCGCTTAGTTCTTAACCTAGATACAGAGTAGCAGTGAGAGAGGACAAATCTTTAGCGAGTCCCGCTTCTTCCAGTGATTGAGATGGGGAGGGAGGCAAATGCTCCTGTGAAATTGCTGTTTGTGGGAATTGATGTGGCGGTCAAGGTTATTGATCCATGAAGAGAAGGCTTCCAGGTGCATGTGGCAGTTGCTGTGGGTGCGCTGCCTGTAGTTAATTTCGATGCACAGCCAGCAATCACCTTTCCATTCCATCGGAAGGTGATCTTGGCAGGAATAGTGGAGACAGCTGTAATTGTCGTCGGTGATTTATAAATAGCGGTTCGGGCATTACCTGTAATAGCAAACGAAGAGAGTGAGGAAGTTTCTACCACATCAGTGACATTGACTGTAAATGTCTCAAGCTTTGCATTACTTGAGCTATCAACAGCCTTTAAAACCACGATATAACTATTATTTGCACCCACATCGGTCGGTGATTCGTAATTTGGCGCAGAAACAAAAGAGAGCGCTGCTGAGGTTTCGCTACTTCGGGTCAGAGAAAACTTGAGCTTATCCTCACCGCTATCAATTGTGATTGTTGAAGATTCATTTACCGATACAGCGCCTACGGAAGTAGAGTTTTCTGCCACTGAAAATGTTGTAGGGGCCGAGAATGTGGGTGCTGTTGTATCAGTCGCAGTTCCTGTTTGGAACTCATATTGAATTTGAAAGCCTCCGCCTCCGACGCTCCAAGTAAGATAGTCAGAAGTATTGGCAAGACCCTTAGAGGTTGAGGTGTTGGTGGGATCAAATGACCAACCTGAAGCTGATGTTGTTGTTCCACCATTAGCTTGGAAGTAACACCATCCCAGAGGATTTGAAGGGCTATATGGATTCACCCAGAACTTAGTGGTGGCAGATGAGGTGAAAGAGCCAGTGTAAGTAACTAAATTTCCGCTATAGGAAACCGCATCAAAGGTAGCTAATACCGAACCTGGAACAGAGCCGTTCTCACCGCGTATTTGAATTTTGCTTGTGCTCCAGAATGCAGTGTTGTAATACACCATCATCTTGATCTGAGTGATAGTGCCACCACCAGAAATGAATCTATGTGCCCATTGATTGGGTGGGGTGTATTGATTCACACATGTGCCACCATTGAGAGTATCCATCACAATGGTTCCAGCTGAAGCTGCAGGCATATGAGTGAATTGACCAAGAAGCAGCAGCAATGATGTTGCTATCGCCCGCGTGTACCTTTTTACACCCATCATTACCTACTAGTCGTGCGCTTCAAGATGAAGACAGATGCAGTAGGGGAGTTAGATGAAGAGAACGAGATATCCGATGGAGTCAAAGATGCGCTTACTGTGTGGCGATTGACTGAGGCGGGTTTCCAGGAACAGGTGGCTGAGTAATTCGGATAAGTGCCAGTAGTAGTGACTGCAAGGCAGTTAGAGATCCTCTTGCCATCCATAAAGAATCGCACTTTTCCTGGTGCATTACTGCTGACACTCAGCGAGAGAGTGACTCCCTTATAGATATTTCCTGACCAAGTTGGAGTTCCAACGACTGAAGCCTCATTTGCATTGGTAATAGTCACCACATAATTGACCACAGTTGTGTTGCTCGATGGATCCGTGGCAGTAATTGTGATGGCATAGGTGCGATTGGCTCCCACATCATCTGGAGCTTCATAGTCAGGGGCCACTTTGAAATCAAGTGCCCCTGTACCAGTATTAAAGGTAACTGATGCAGAGTCTGCTCCACCTGTGATTGAGAGCACACATGTCTCATTACAGGAGACGGTAGCGATACTGGTGATGTTCTCTGCCTTAGAGATTGCAGCACTTGGTGTCAGGATCGGTCCTGTGAGATCCAAAGTCACAGAAAGGGATGAAGCAGAATCCTTAGTTGCACCGTTGATGCTCGAGCGCACGGTGATTGCTTTTGTGCCTGCCGTAAGTGTTGCGGTCGTGCAACTCCATGCACCAGTTGAAGTATTTGCTGTGCAGGCATTTCCACTAGCAACACCATCAACAAGAATCTGGATGGAAGTACCACCGATTGCTGTGCCAGTAAATGTGGGAGTTGAATCATTGGTGAGGTTATCTGAATTGCTTGTGCCTAAATCTGATGCGGTATCAAGATCAGGAGTAGATGGCGCTGTGAGGATGTAGCGAATAACTACTACTCCAGTTCCTCCTGCACCACCTCTAGTTCTTTGGTCAGTACCGCTTGTATATCCACCATCGCACGCAGAACCTGATCCACCACCACCACCTGTGTTTGCAGTTCCTGCAGTACCAGCAGGAGATCCCACATTGTATGTGTGTCCCGCACCAGAACCACCGCCACCTGCACCACCTGCAGCACCAGAAACTGTTGCATATGTTCGGCTATAGCAAGCACCACCACCACCGCCACCGCCATAATTGACTGCAGAGCCAGTCGCTATTGTGGAAGTCGGTCCATCTGCACCAGCTCCACCAATTCCTTCGGTTTGTTGCCAACGATTGAGACCACCAGCACCACCATTAGAACCTGTTCCACCAGAACCACCGCTTCCTCCTGCTGCGCGATTTTGTGCGGATGTCCAACCACTTCCTCCAGCTCCACCATTTGCTTGGAGAACAGTTGCACCGTCTTTCGTGAGGTAAGTAATTCCACCAGAGGTGGATCCACTTCCACCCCAGACTGCACCCGAGCCTCCACCACCAATAGTTGAAGCCATCACATTTCCAGCAGCGACTGTGTAACTTGTAGTCTGGCGAAGTTCACCTCCACCGCCACCATCTCCACCATCTGTTCCACCGCCACCACCACCACCGACTGCGAGTGCATCGATAGATGTCACACCATATGGAACAGTCCAGTTCTCATCTGCTGTGAAAGTATTGACAACATAAACCGTGGAAGAGCTGGTGAAGGTGGAGCCTGAAAGTGCAAAGGCGGGAGCAAGAGAGAAGTGAAGAGCAAAGGCAGCAAGAACGGCTGCTGCCTGCTTACTCTGCCGCCTCATCATGGTGGCCATTTTAGCGACCGTAGGGGATATGGCTAATGCAGTACTCTCACCGCATGGAACTCACCACATGCCTATGGTTTAACGGCCAAGCCCGCGAAGCAGCCACCTTCTATGCCAGCATCTTCCCGAATAGCTCGGTGGCAGATAACTGGATCGCACCCACTGAAACCCCAGGCAATGAGCAGGGCTCAGAGGTACTGGTGAACTTCACAATCTTTGGGCAGAACTTTATTGCTCTCAATGGCGGACCTCAATTTCCTCATAGTGAGGCAATCTCTTTTCAAATTCCATGTGCCGATCAGAATGAGATTGATAAGTATTGGCAGATCCTCACAGCAGATGGCGGGCAAGAGAGCCAATGCGGTTGGCTCAAAGATAAGTTTGGAATTTCTTGGCAAGTTGTTTCTCCAGAGATGGGCAAGTATCTGGGAGGTTCAGACCCAGAAGGCGCTCAGCGAGCCACCCAAGCGATGTTGGAGATGAAGAAGATTGATCTTGCTGTGATGGAGAAGGCATATAACGGATAGTTTCTAAATCGTAATAAGCCAGTCCTAGTAAAAGGCTTGCGGCCTTACTATCCTGCCAGCATGAAACTACGCCAGATTTCTAGGTACTTAGCTCTACTCTCAGCTGCAATTCTCTTTACGGCAGGCTTCCAATCAGTTGCATCGGCTGCCAATCCAGCAACCATCAAACTCACTGTGCACTATCAGCGCAGCGATGCCGACTACACAAGTTGGAATTTGTGGCTTTGGAAGAATATGCAGACAGGCACAGATGTCGATGTGAATAAAGCTGGCGTTGCCTTCACTTCAGAAGATGAGTACGGAAAGATTGCCACAGTTGAAATTACTGGCATGGATAAATTCGATAACTTGGGAATTATTGTTCGCAAGGGCGAGTGGAACTCGAAAGATATTCCAGATGATCGCTTCATCACTAAGTTTGGAGCAGATGGAGTCACCGAGATTTGGCTCCGCCAAGCAGACCCCACAATTCATTATGAGAAGCCAACAGGACCTGCCCCAGTTCCAGCTGGAAATAAATTGGCAAAGGTTTATGACGCACCAGAATTTGCTCAGAAGTACACCTACACAGGAAATGATTTAGGAAACACCTACACAAAGAGCGAGACCAAATTCAGAGTTTGGGCTCCGACTGCCATCTCCGTGGTGCTTGCTACCTATCCATCAGCTACGGCTACCAAAGCTGAGGCAACAGAGATCGCCATGAAGTCAGATGTGAATGGAACTTGGGTTACTACTCTCAGCGGCGATAGGGATGGCCTTATCTATACCTATCGAGTTACTCTCGATGATAAGACAAATGAAGCTGTAGATCCTTATGTCAGAGCCACAACTATCAATGGTGCCAGGGGAGTAGTTGTCGATCTCGCAAAGACCAACCCTTCAGGGTGGAGCAAGAGCAAGCCAGCATTTTCAGGAAATCCTACAGATGCTGTGATTTATGAGCTCCATGTGCGAGATCTCTCCATGGATTCATCTAGCGGAATTCCACAAGCGCATCAAGGAAAGTACTTAGCCTTTACAGATCTCAATACAAAGAGTGGTTCAGTAGCAACAGGTATTAGTGCGATTAAAGCTCTTGGTGTTACGCATGTGGAGCTTCTTCCAATCTTTGACTATGCCTCAGTCGATGAATCCGCTCCAACTTTTAATTGGGGCTATGACCCAATGAATTACAATGTGCCAGAAGGTTCATATAGCACTAACCCTTCTGATCCTAAGAACCGCATTACAGAGCTTAAATCTGCGATTGCATCCATGCATTCACTCGGTCTTCGCGTCAATATGGATGTTGTTTATAACCATGTTTATGATGCAAGCTCATTTAGCCAGAACCTCATTGTCCCTGGCTACTTCTTCCGCACAGACGAAAATGGATCTCTCACCAATGGAAGTGGCTGCGGCAATGATGTTGCGACAGAGCGTCCTATGGTTCGCAAGTTCATCGTTGACTCAGTTAAGTATTGGGCAAGTGAATATAACCTCGATGGTTTCCGATTCGATCTCATGGGCCTCATGGATATTGAGACCATCAACGAAGTAACCGCTTCTCTTAAGCAGATTGATCCAACGATTATCGTTATCGGTGAAGGTTGGAATATGGGCACACTGGCAGATGCCAAGCGCGCCAATCAGATTAATATCTCCAAGCTCAATGGAGTAGCTCACTTTAATGATCAAATCCGTGATGGCCTCAAAGGCTCAGTATTCAAGGGTTCAGATCCAGGATGGGCAACAGGAAAGAGCGCGGCAGAAGCCGATGTGAAGGTGGGCATTGTGGGCAATATCGCCTATTCACCATCATTTCTGAATCAGTGGACAACTACCTCTCCAGCGCAAGCAGTCAACTATGTTGAATCACACGATAACCTCACGCTGGCAGACAAAATTACTGCAAGCGTGAAAGGTGTAACGCCAGCATCGCTTGTGCAGCTGAGCCAATTTGCATCTTCGGTTGCACTGCTTTCACAAGGTGTGCCATTTATCCAAGCAGGGCAAGAGTTCTTGCGCTCTAAGGGTGGAGATGAGAATAGTTATAAGTCATCCGATGCTGTGAACTCACTGAAGTGGTCCACTAAAGCAAAGTATGGTTCCACCGTCTCATACTTCAGCGGTCTCATTGCATTCCGCGCAGCTCATCCCGCTCTCCGCATGAGTTCAGCAGATCAGGTCAAGTCCAACCTCAAGTTCCTGGCATCTCCTGAGAATGTGATTGCATATTCACTCAATGGAAAGGCAGTGAAGGATTCACTCTCTTCCATAGTTGTGATTCACAATGCCAATCCAGGTGCTGTGAAGATGACCCTTCCAAACTCAAAGAAGTGGTCTGTCTTTATCAATGGAGCAAAGGCAGGAACTAAGGTCTTGCAATCTGTTACAGGTGGAAAGCTGAGCGTGGCTGGGCAATCTACTATCGTCTTGGGGCAGTAGCCACATTCACGAGAGGCGATTGCCGTGATCTCGTGTAACCATTAGACATGGATACTCACAAGAGTGCACGCATTATGGGATACCTCCTTTTAGGAGCAGGTATCGTCCACTTCCTCTTTCCAGCACCGCTTGATTCAATAGTTCCAAGTGCGCTTCCAGGAGATCCTCGTATCTACACCTATCTCAGTGGTGTGGCAGAGATTGCTATAGGTCTTGCTCTCTTATCTAAACCCACTTTGCATCTTTTTGGAAAATCTCTTCGCTTATGGGGCGCGCTTGGAGCTTTCGCACTCTTCATCGCCGTCTATCCCGCCAATATCAATATGGCAATTGAATGGAGCGATAGACAGATGCCAGATCCCCTCTTTGCATATGCACGACTCCCATTCCAGTTCTACTTCCTCTACATCGCATGGAAATTAGCTCGAGCTCTCTCTAGCGAGGAGAAGTAGTGTCAGAGATCGTAGTTCTCACAGATGGACAATGCCGCTTTTGTAAAGCAACTCTTGCATGGGTTGAGAAGAAATTGGAAGTAAAGGCAATTGCATTTCAAGATGCCGATTTATCATCCTTTGGATTGAATTACACTCAATGTTCAGAGGCGCTGCATGTGGTCCATTCAGGAAAGGTCTATGTAGGGGCAGATTCAATTGCATTTCTCTTGAGCAAGAGAGGCAATCGGTTTATCGCATCCATAATCAAGGCATCTGGTCCATTAGGACGATATGGATATAAATGGGTGGCATCCCATCGCAATACCTGGCTGATCAAACTTGCAACCAGAGTGATTGAGCGCTCACTTTAGACTCAGATACTGTGACAGGCGTTACTGCCTGAGTCGCATCTCACTTGAATTCAAGATGCGAGTGCGCTAGCCCCCAGGTACCGTTTCGGACATTAATCCAACTAGGAATGGAAGATGTCGATGAAGAAGATTCTCTCCCTTGTATTTGCCAGCGCACTTGTTATAACAGCAACACCTGCTGAGGCAGTAACAAAAGTTCGCGTACTCAACGCTAATAAGGTTTCCACCAAAAACGGTCTTGTCACTATTGGACTCTCAGGTCTTCCTAAGAACAACGGAATTTACATCTCACAGTGCATGGGGATTCCAGAAGGAAAGACAGAGCCAACTGCATGTAATCCAGCTGCCTATGCCAAACTCTGGGTCTCAAATGTTCCAGCAGATATCAAGATGGGTGCAACACCTGGCACCAGTAAAGTAACCCTCAAGGTAGATAAGTACTTTAAGAATGGCGACTGCATCCACACCAAATGCATCATCTTTGTAACCAACGATCACAACGCCTCAGCCGATAAGAGCGAAAACCAGGCTATTGGCTTTAAGTTCGGTGGAATTAACCTTTTCTAAGAAGAAAGTGACCGTTCAAATACTCCACAAAGGGTGAAAAGTTCACTACCCTTTTGAAATGGTCAAGAGCAAGTGGGCAAGGACGATATCAATATCTCTCGTTCTTGCCCTTTTGCCTGCCACAGCATTTTCAGCCCAGAAGATAAGTGCGGGTGCTGGGTGCAAGGTACACATGCAGAAAGTAGTCAGCGGAAATAAGACCTATACCTGCATTAAGTCTGGGAAGAAACTTATCTGGAACAAAGGAGTAGTACTTACAAAACCAACTCCAGCGCCTACACCTTCACCCTCCCCAACTCCAACACCTACTCCAACACCTACTCCAACACCTACTCCAACACCTACTCCAACACCAACCCCAACAGGACCTGCTCAAACTATCTCTCTCGATAATTTAGATCCGATCTGGGTGCCAGTGGTGGCATTTAAAGAGGTGAATGAAAAAATCATCTCCTTTGATTCATCTCAGCTCAATATCACCTACATCGTCGCACCAGGTGTTGATCCTGAGAGAGTCAAAGCTGAGAAGGCTGGAATCGATCGGATAGCAGGGCTGTGGAGTCCCTACTTCAAACCAGAGCGTGTTCGATTCATCTATGTGAGCGAGAAAGATTCGGAGTGGGCTGAGAAGGCAACCGTTTCTGAGAGTCTTCAATCGATGCTCTATCAATCTATGACTTTAATGATTACCCAGAATGGCTGCGGATTTGCTTTAGGTGGTCGACCTAATGGCATATATACAAATATTCAGTGCTTGGCCACAGGTCAAGGAATGGGTAATTTGCAGACTGGTCCTCATGAATACACCCACTTCTTTCAGTATTCCAATAACTCAATCCCAGATTACTCACCATGTTGGATCACAGAGGGAATGGCTCACTTCTACGGAAACGCGGTTGGATACTCTTCACAAGATCCAAAGGGTGAAGAGCGACTTCGAATGTTTATCGGCCAGACATATAACTATGATCGAAGTAAAGGCAATGCGCAGAACGCTCGAACTCTGCCCAAGATTTTGGCTGAAGGATCAGAAGAGAAAGTCATTGAGCTCTATAAAGCTATAGAAACTCCTGGAGGCGGAGGTGGAGCTAGCTCTTGCTACATTCTTGGCGGCCTTGCCTTTGAAGCTCTCACCGCCTCATTTGGTCAAGAAAAGATTGCCTCTTTCATGACCAGCTTTAAGACATCTCGTGACTGGAGAGCAAACTTCCAGAGCACATTTGGCTTGGATGTAAACAGTTTCTATCGAAAGCTCATCCCATATCTGAAATATTGGGGTGAGAGGTTTCTTCAGTAGGAGTTTTTCTAGCGAGTTACAGATCTGCTCAAAATATTTTTTGAGAGTAGATTTGAAGTAGATGAAGTAAATGAAGATGAAGCGGGAGTCAGAGTCGCAGTTATTTTGACCTGGCCTCTAGTAGATGGTCGCCAATTACAAGTTGCCACAAGGCTAGAACTCTGCAGATTGATGCAATTAGGAATGCGCTTGCCATTTTGGAAGAAGGTGACTTTCCCATCACTTCCCGCAACGCCAAGGGTGGCGGTCAATGTTGCAGAGGTGCGATAGGAAATTGATGTTGGGGCTGTCAG
>CALEZA010000018.1 GCA_937927965.1 uncultured Candidatus Planktophila sp. | reverse complement strand
ATCTACACAGGCGAAGACACTCTTTCCCTACACGACGCTCTTCCGATCTCGCAAGTGCAGAAGTTCTGCCAGCGCTCGTCTTACTCCAGCACAGCGTCAAAGTTCTCCCACTTGAAGCATCTGTTCTTATCGATGCCCCTGTGATGGATTTGATCTTTATTGATGCTCGCCGAGAATTTCCAACAGCTAAGTCTCTCTCACGCCTGATGACTTCAACAGGTGTTCAGTCACCAATCATTGCCATCACCACTGAAGGTGGTCTCACAGCAATTAGCGCTGATTGGGAGATATCCGATGTGATTCTAGATTCAGCAGGACCTGCTGAAGTAGATGCTCGTATTCGTTTAGCAGTGGATGCTCGCATCTATGCACGAGAAGCGCTAGAAGGTGCTTCCACTGAAATTCGCCAAGGTGATGTTGTTATCGATGAAGGAACCTACACAGCAAAGATTCGCGGTAACTCACTAGATCTCACCTTTAAAGAGTTTGAACTTCTTAAGTTTCTTGCCCAGCATCCAGGACGAGTTTTCTCT
This sequence comes from uncultured Candidatus Planktophila sp., assembly GCA_937927965.1. Lineage (GTDB taxonomy): Bacteria > Actinomycetota > Actinomycetes > Nanopelagicales > Nanopelagicaceae > Planktophila. The sequence goes on along the minus strand of CALEZA010000018.1, from coordinate 1,215 downwards.
CGTGCTCAACTCCTCCAGGAAATCTGGGGCTATGACTATTTCGGTGGTACTCGCACAGTAGATGTTCACATTCGTCGCCTGCGCTCCAAACTTGGCCCAGAGTTTGAATCCATCATTGGCACAGTGCGTAATGTGGGATATCGCTTCACTATTCAGAACGCTGGTCGTGAGACAACCTCTGAACTCGTATAGATATGCGTAAGATTCTTAAGCTCTCTCGCTCACTGACTGACCCCATCCAAACCACAGCTCATAACCTCTCTTTCATCACCTTTGATGCAGAGCTTCACTGCGAAGCATGGCTAGAACTGAACAATAAAATCTTTCAAGTCCATCCAGACCAAGGCAATTGGGCGATGGCAGATCTGGAAAACCGCATGCGTGAGCCATGGTTTGATCCAGAAGGATTCTTTCTCTGCGTGCGCGATGGCATCATCGTGGGATTCTGCTGGACCAAAATCCACAGAGATTTCGTCAATGTTGAACCAGTTGGTGAGCTCTATGTAATCGGCGTTGACCCTGCATTTTCCAACCAGGGAATCGGCAAAGCAGTCTGCATAGAAGGCCTGATCTACCTGCGTAACAAAGGCCTCTCCACAGCTATTCTCTATGTGGATGAAGATAATGCAGCGGGGATTGGGCTCTACAAATCTCTTGGGTTTAACTAACTAATTCTTCGAATTAGTAATTAGTTGCTTTCTGCGATCACTTCTTCGTTAATCATCCATTCTCTGATTGCCTCATAGAGGTCGTCTATGCCGTATTCGAGTGTGAAGCCATAATTTTCAGCCTGTCTCCAAAACAGTTCCCACATCGCTTCTTCATCCATAATTGTGCAAATACCAGGCTCTCCGCCTTGGTTGATATCACGCCAAATATCACGGGCAATATCCCAACCACACACCCAAAGTAAAGGCGTTCCAACTGTGAGTTTGTGGATCTTTTCGATGATATTTTCAATATCACGATATGTGTCTTTCATTTGTTTTTCTTGTTGTTGATCCATTCCTTCACCTCTCCCGATATCCTGAAAACTAAACCTACTTCACCAAATCAGCACACATCGCCCTAAAGGCTGCTGTGTGTGCATCAACATCTGCAGCTGTGGTGTCAGGACACATCAGCGCCATATTGTGAAATGGTGTGAGGAGGAAGCCATCATTGAGAAGGCGTAGGTGGATATATTGCTCGAGAGCAAAGTCGAGATCGGAAGAG
>CALEZA010000017.1 GCA_937927965.1 uncultured Candidatus Planktophila sp. | reverse complement strand
CATCGCGAAGATCTGCGAACTGATCTGTTGGTGAAACAGGGAAGTAGCCACCCTTAATGCGAGTGCGATAACCACGGTTAGGTGTGCCATCTGGATCTGCAACGATTCCTGTATTCCATGCACCTTCATATGAATCGATGTGGTGGTATGCCTCGTTGATACCTGTCTTGAAGCGAATTGCATCAAAGACATAGAACTCAGCTTCTGGAGCAAAGAACGCTTGATCTGCAATTCCTGTTGACTTCAAGTAGTCAACTGCCTTTGCAACCACTCCGCGAGGATCGCGTGAGTAAGGAGTGTTATCTGCTGGATTGTGAACAGAGAAGATAATGACGAGAGTCTTCTCGAGACGGAATGGATCAATGAAGGCAGAAGATGGAACTGGAAGAAGCTTCATATCTGACTCATGGATTGACTGGAATCCACGAATTGAAGAACCGTCGAACATGAGGCCTTCTGTGAAGACTGCTTCATCGAATGATTCAACTGGAACATTGAAGTGATGCTGAATACCTGGAAGATCTGTGAAGCGCACATCAATGAGCTTGACATCTTCCTTCTTGATATACGCGAAGATTTCGCTTGAGTTCTTAAACATAGGTAGGACTCCCAATAAGTCTCGTTGTGACTCGTCGAAAGAGCTCAACTCTGAGCCTTTCTATGGTCGTAACCTTAAGACCCCGCTCGTTACATGGGCTAATTCCAGTGTTACGGCTATGTAACAAATCTGGGAAGGGTAGGCTTTGGCCATGTTTCCACGCATAAGCCAAGGCCGTCGCCTCCTAGGCATTACCCTCGATTGGCTTGCCAGCTATGCAATAGCTCTTGGCTTCTTCGCAGGCACAGGCCCGATCTTGGAGCGCACCTCACAGGTCGGAATCTCAGTTCTTCTCATCCTGGCAGTTCAATACATGATCCTCATTACCTTTGGGGGATCATCTTTTGGACACCGAGTTGTCGGCCTGAAAGTCGTCAGATTTAGCGACGGGGGAGCAATCACTCCCATACAGGCTCTGATCCGCACAGTTCTGCTTTTGGCAATTGTTACAGCAATTACCTTTGACGAAAATGGCAGAGGAGTGAATGAACGCCTCTCCAACACAGTGTTGGTCAGGCGCTAATTCAATTACTTGATGCGAACGCCCTTAGGCATTGGTCCCTTAGGAATTGGAAGTGACATTCCACCCACTGCCTTGAGACGAGAACGGAGCTCACGCATCTGATGAGCTGAGAGCTTCTTTGGAAGTTTCTGAAGGTGCTTCTGAAGCTTGCGAAGAGGAACCTGTCCTTCGCCTTCACCCACAATTACTTCAATAATGGGAGCACCAGGAGCGTAACGCTCTGATTTCTTGCGCTCATCTTGGATGAGTTGGCGGACGGCGTGGCCACCTTCACCTGTGAGAACAATTCCTGCACGACCAACACTGCGATGAACCATGTCTTGATTCTTATTAACTGCAACGGCAGGAGTTGTTGTCCACCCTTTGCGAATAGCAAGGAGAACTGAAGCTCCAGCGCCAATCTGACCTTCAATGGATGCATATGCAGCGGTGCTTGCTATGCGAGTAAATGTAATGAGGGCAGCTATGAGTGCCAGAGGAAGACCGATAAATCCAGCATAAATTGGATGTCCACCGATAACTCCAAGAGTTACCGCAATTGCGAAAACGATAAGAACTATTGATCCCAGTAGGGCGCCAATCCAAGGCTTAACTGACTTTGTGATTTTGTACGCATCACGAAACTCTTTGAAACGGGGGGTCTTGATCTTCTCTGATTTATCTTTCTTGGCCATGGCGTTAGTTTAGGGGAGCAGGCGCGGTACCACCAAGACGGACAGGCGCCCAGCGCTGACCTTCGTGTGAATCTGGATAGTGATCCTGCACCTGATGGAGCATTTTCACCATGGCAGCTCTTAATATCGCTTCACCTTCTTCAATATTAGATTCTTTATCAAAGAAGAGCGGTTCACCAAATAAAACTGTGATGGGAACGCCTCTTTGAGCGAGATTTCTCTTGACTTTCTTAGTCCATAATCTCTGTGAACCCCAAATAATCGTAGGGATAACAGGAACACCTGCGCCTTGAGCTAATCGAACAGCGCCTGTCTTAAGTTCCTTGATTTCAAATGAAACCGAGATAGTTCCTTCAGGAAATATGCCGATAATCTCCCCATCTTTGAGAGCACGCAGAGCGGCAACCAGAGATGCCGAACCTTTGGAACGATCCACGCTGATGTGGTGCATCCCTCGCATGAGAGGGCCTGCAAGCGGATTATCGAAAATCTCTTTCTTCGCCATGAACCTCACATAGCGTTTCATTGGCAGTGCGGCTGTTCCAATCAGCGCAAAGTCGAGATAGCTAATGTGATTCATGGCCAATACTGCGCCACCTTCTTTGGGAAGATGTTCTTGTCCTTGAAAATCAAATTTGAGATTGAGTGTCTTCCATAGCGTACGCAGTGCAACAACTACCGGTGGATAGACAAGATCAGCCACGGGCGCGTTTTTCCTGAGCCTGCTTGTAGAGGCGGCCTGCGCGATATGAAGAGCGAACAAGTGGACCGCTCATCACACCACTGAATCCGATTTCCTCGGCTTTCTTAGCAAGATCGACAAACTCATCAGGCTTAACCCAACGCTCAACTGGGTGATGCTTATTGGTTGGTCGAAGATATTGGGTGATAGTAATCAGATCACAGCCTGCAGCATGGAGATCTTCAAGTGCCTGAATAACCTCACTAATTTCTTCCCCGAGCCCCAAAATCAAATTAGATTTGGTGATCAAACCGTATTCACGAGCTTGAGAAATCACATTGAGAGAGCGCTCATATGTGAATGCTGGTCGAATCCTCTTAAAGATTCGTGGAACAGTTTCAAGGTTATGAGCAAAGACTTCAGGACGGGTTTCAAATACTTGATTGAGTAGCTCTGGATTGCCACTGAAATCAGGTGCCAACATCTCAACGCCAGTGCCAGGGTTGAGTTCGTGAACTTTGCGAATGGTCTCCGCATAGAGCCATGCGCCTTCATCGTCGAGATCATCTCGAGTAACACCTGTGATGGTTGCATATTTCAATCCCATAGAAAGAACAGATTCTGCTACTCGTCGCGGTTCATCGCGATCTAGTGGGAGAGGTTTGCCAGTATCAATGTTGCAGAAGTCGCAACGACGAGTGCATCGCTCACCGCCAATAAGAAATGTTGCTTCCTTATCTTCCCAGCATTCAAAGATGTTTGGGCATGCAGCCTCTTGGCAGACCGTGTGAAGTGACTCAGTCTTCACTAGAGCGCGAAGGCGAGTGTATTCCGGTCCCATATTTGCGCGAGTCTTAATCCACTCAGGCTTTCGCTCAATAGGTGTCTCCGCATTCTTTGCCTCAATGCGAATTAACTTGCGGCCATTGGGTGCCAGGGTCATGAGCTCACCTTCGATAGCGCTTCGTAGAGATATTTCTCAACAACAGGGGTAACTTCTTCAATTGTAATCTCGCGTCCAAGCTCTTTTGCAAGTGAAGTGACTTCAGCATCGGAAATTCCGCATGGGATGATTGCATCAAAGTAAGTTAAATCCGGATTCACATTCAGGGCAAAGCCATGCATAGAAGTTTTTGATGCCACACGAATGCCGATTGCAGCAATCTTTCGCTCTCCTGACTCATCACAAATCCAGACTCCAGAACGCCCATCTACTCGCACAGCATCAATTCCAAATTCGCGACAGACGGATATAAGCCCTGCCTCAATTTCTCGCACAAAACCCACCAACTCATGAG